>JBFWJP010000041.1:0-8941 GCA_050253135.1 Desulfurella sp.
TAACTATAGCATACTTTTGCACTCTCTGGGCACTTTTTTATTTCTTCATTCAATACTTTTACAGCCTCTTTAAATATGAATTCGTTATTTAAATGCTTGTGTTCTTTTGTGTCATTATCTATTAAAATTTCTTGAGGATTTTGAAGGACAGCTTTTTTGCTAGTTAAGTGATGCAAAAGGTCACTTTCTCGCAAAGCAAAATTGTCTTCATTTTTCTTTTTTATTTCAATATTTGGGACAATACCTTCTGCTTGAATGCTAAAACCATTTGGCGTATAATATTTAGCTACAGTGAGTATTAAAGCATAACCATCCTGCATTGGTATAACATCCTGAACATTTCCTTTTCCAAAGCTCCTTTGTCCGATAACAACTGCTCTGTTGTGATCTTTAAGGCAACCTGTAACTATCTCTGCTGCAGATGCTGTTCCAGAATTAATTAGCACAACAACAGGCTTTTTAAAAATAGATTGTTCTTTGGCATAGATTATTTCGTCGTTATCTTTGTTTCTGCCTTTTATGGAAACGATTACACCTTTGTTTATAAACATATTTGAAACTTTCGCCGCTTGATTTAATAATCCCCCGGGGTTATTTCTCAAATCTAATATTAAGCCTTTTATATGTTCTGCTTCTAGTTTTGATAGTGCTTTTTTTAGCTCGCTTGCTGTATGGTTTCTAAACTGTATGATTCTAATATAGCCTATATCGCCAATAAGCTTTGAGTCTATATTTTTTATATGTATGATTGCCCTTTTGATGTTAAATATAAGAGGCGTTGGCACACTTTTTCTTGCTATAGTCAATTTAATAGAGGTACCAGGCTTACCTCTCATAAGCTTAACGGCTTTTTCAAGACTCATTCTAAATGTAGAGATGTTATTTATTTTTAGTATGACATCATTTGATTTAATACCAGCTTTATATGCAGGTGTATTAGGTAGCGGCGATACGACAGTTAAAAAATCATCCTTTTTGTCTATTACAATGCCAATGCCTCCAAAGTGACCTTTCATTGTTGTTTGCATATTTTTGTACTCTTGTGGTGTTAGAAACTCTGAGTGTGGATCAAGTGAACTTACCATACCTTTGATTGAGTCGATTATAAGCTTCGAGGTGGGTACTTTGTCTACATAGTTTGATTGCACAATATTTAATACTTGAGAAAACAATTTTATTTGTTTTTGTGGTAAATTATCGTTTTGATTTGCAACTGCATTAGAATTAACACTAAAGCCTAAATACAAAAATACCAACAATACTAAACAAACAGAAACAAATGTAAGAAATTTGAATTTTTTAGACATCTATTGCCTCCATACAATTTTTTTATTTATTAAATTGTTGTTTCCAGGAATTTTATAGTATGCTGCCAAAAAGGATGCCATTTTTGCTACATAAGGAGCTGCTACTACTCCGCCATAATTCTCACCTTTTGGATCTACAACAGTTATTAAAATTACAAATCTAGGTTTATTTAGGGGAAAAATTGCCACAAACGAACCAATATAGTGGTTTTTACTATAACCTCCTTTACCATTTGCTACTTGAGCTGTACCGGTTTTCCCACCAATGGAATAGTTCTTTAGCTGTGCATAAATACCTGTACCATATTTTACAACATCACCTAATATATGTCTGACTTTTTTAACAGTTTGAGTTTTAAGGATTCTAATCGGGTGTTCTTTATATTTATAAATAATTTTGTGATTTTTTGTAATGTAATTTAAAACATGTGGCGTAATCAAAAAACCACCATTAGCAATTGCAGCATAGGCACGTGCAAGTTGAATTTCTGTAACGCTTATTCCTTGCCCAAATGCCATTGTAGCTAGATCAAATGGCCGCAGGCTTACATAATCTTTGACTATACCACTTTCTTCACCAGGTAAATCTATACCAGTTTTTTTACCAAAACCAAATCGCCATAAATACCTATAGAAAATTTTCTTTTTCTCCTTAAGAGCAATCTTAGCTGAGCATACATTGCTTGAGTAAGCAAATACTTGATCGAATCTCAAAAATTTATTATCTTCAACATCTTCTATTATGTGTCCAAACACAGGCCAGTAGCCATTATCGCACCAAAGAGTTTCATTGCCGTTAAAAATGCCTGAATTAAGGGCGCTTGACATTGTAACAATCTTAAATACACTTCCAGGTTCGAATAAAAAATTAATAGGCATATCTTTAATAAGAGAGTAGTTAGTATAATCATAGTACTTGTTGCTATTGTAGCCTGGAACATTATCCATAGCTACAATTGCACCATCTGGTTTTTCAACTATACCCATAGCCATTTTTGCTTTATGTTTTTTTAATGTAGTTTTGAGTAAATAATGAAGATAATTTTGTACCGTTTCATTGATTGTCAAATGAATATTGTCGCAATTTTTGGGTGGTTTAGAATATTGTATGGTACCGTATTGTGTAAGATAAATTTTTTCAAATATATTTTGTCATTGAAGGTACATATTGTATTCTTTTTCAATGCCAAATGTACCTTTACCGCTTTCATTAACAAAACCTATAATATGAGACACATCATTTTTATAGGGGTAGTATCTCACTTGTTTTTTCTGCAAACCAAACCCAAGTGGTATATATTTTTTTATGAAAAAAAAATATTTAGCAGGTATTATGCCCAAATTAATATATTGTTCTTTTGAGTTTTTTTGTATTAGCTGTCTGATATTGATTTTGAAAAAATTATCAATAAAGTTTAAGAATTTGTTATTTTCATGATTATTGTGTGCAATGTAATACTTTGGATCGACAAAAATATCGTATAAAAATGAATTTTCTGCTAAAATCTTGCCTTTTGAATCAAATATTAGCCCTCTTTTACCTTGAACAACAATCGTTGGTTGAATTTGAGTTGCATAAATGCGCTTATATTGTCCAAAATCTAGCACTTCGATAGAAAAAACTTTTGCGATAGCAAAAAGAAAACACACAACAATTAGAAAAAATAGTACTTTAAACCTTGTTAATTTCATTAAATTTTATAGCCTTACAAACAATATTTTTACAAGCAATTCCATAAATGATACTAAAAAAGCAATTGTAATCAATAAAACGATAATTACTTTCATGCAATCTCCTTTTATTTATTGTCTGGCGATTTGAGTTTTCTTTAATACAAAGTAGTTGTAAATTGCATCTGCCAAATCCTGAGATAAAATATTTCTAAAACCTGTTGAACCTAGCAGGCTTTCCTCATAAGGATTAGATATATATGCGTATTCGATTAAAACTGCGGGCATAGCAGTAGTATATCTTATTACATACAAGTTATCTTTGATAGTTCCATCATCTCTTAAGCCTAATTTTTGAGAAATGTAGTTTTCTAAGTAATTAGCAAAAGGATAAGAATCTTCGTGCCAGTAGTATGTGGTTGTGCCGTGCATGTTTGGGCTGCTTGACGCATTACAATACAAACCAATAAACAGATTAGCACCACTTTCATTGGCTAACTGTGTTCTAGTATACAAAGGCACAAATACATTTGATGTTCTATCAAGTTCTACAGATATGCCTTTTTCTCTTAAATATTTTGCCAACTTTGTAGCAACTGACAAATTTACAAATGATTCTGGCAATCCTGCTGGCCCAACACCACCTGGGTCATACCCGCCATGACCCACATCTATAAAAACTTTAAGTTTTCTTGCTTGTTGTGTTTGTATTGGTGTTGAACAAATACGAGGTGTTTTGGGTTCACTAACATTTGGGCTTATAATTGTTACTAGCTTTTTTGAATTAATTTGAACTGTTTGGACAAAAAAAGATGACTTTTGGTTTGTTTCAATGGTGCATCTTACAATATTTGGGTTTAAACTGTATTGAACAAGTGTAATATTTTCTATTCCTGGTATTTTGTTGTATAGAACAATACTTTTACTTGTTAGAACAGCATTATTAAACGATACAATAAAATAGTTATTATTGTTTAGAGTAAGATTTGATGTAGCATAGTTAGGCTCTGAAGTAGAGCTTATTAAAATTGTTTGATTAGCAACATTAATTGAAGTTATATCTACAGCAAAAGCAGATTTAACTAACATTAACAAAAAAACTAAACTAATAAGAAACTTCATTTGTCACCTCAAAATGCAAACTCATTTTTATCAGATAAATATTATATTGTGCTTGAAAAAAACTTGCATATTTATGAAAACGAAAAGTTTGTAGTTTAAATTAATATTTGAAATTTTCTATGTAAAATTCTTCAAGCCGAGAATTAAGCAGAAGAACTTTGTATTTAAGATGGCCAATCAATGCTTTAACTTTTTGGCTGTCTTTTTCAAATAGCAGTTGTTCTGTTGTTTTGTGGAGATCTATGTGTAGTGCTTCAAGTTTTTTAAATGATTCTATTTGGTTGTATATTGGGTATACTGAGTAATACCATTTGCCAAAGTCGTAGTTTTTATAGTCAAGTTCTATCATACGTGATAAATCATTCAATTGCTGATTTGTGGGTTTGTTTCGTATAATTTCCTTTAGCTTTTTATAATACTTGTAGATATAAAATTTAGGTTTAAATTTGCATACTGCGCAATCTTTTATCATTTTTTCTAAACTCTACAAATGTTTCGTCTGGTTTAAAGTTTTTAACAAAGTTTACGAATGTTTTATAATCAATAGGCTTTGATATAAAGTAGCCTTGAATTAAATCACACGGCAGGTAATTAAAACAAAAGAACAGAAATTCATTTTCTACGCCTTCTGCTGTAGTCTCAAAGTTTAGCTCATTTAGCATGCTTAGTAAGTTAGAGCTAATGATTTCTGATTCTTTTTTGTTTTGAGAATCCATAATAAAATTTTGATCAAGCTTTACGTTTGAAAATGGAAATTTCTTTAAACTAAGGATTGAGGAATACCCAGTGCCAAAATCATCCATAGAGAAACTAATACCTAGCTGAGCTAAAGCGTCCATGTGGTTTTTAGCTTTATTCTCATCGCTTAAGGCTATGGATTCTGTTAATTCTATTTTTATTAATCTAGGATCTACAGCGTATGCGGACATTATTGCTTTAAATTGATCAATAAAGTTATCCATTAAAAATGTTCTGCCTGTTAAATTCACAGATAGAATAATATTTAGATTTTCTTGTTTTAAGTCATTGAGCGCCTCAAAAGTCTTTTTTAATACATAAAAGTCTATTTTTTCAATGATATCTGATTGTTCGGCAAAAGGTATAAAAAAGAAAGGTGACAATAAGCCTCTTTTTGGGTGGTTCCACCTGATGAGTGCTTCTGCATTTGTTATGGCTTTTGAGTGAGTGTTGTAGATAGGTTGAAAGTAGAGTTCAAATTCTTCAAATTCTATACCATGCATTATTTCGTTTGCGAGAATATAGCTGTTTATAAATTCTTCATATATGGATTTATTAAAGAATACACACTGGTTCTTACCTAATTGCTTAGCTTTCTTGCATGAAGCTTGAGCGTAATTTACAAGCGTATTTATATCGTCTGAGTCTTTTGGGTATAGCACAATGCCAGCGCTTGCCTTTAAATACACTTCTTGGTTGTCTATAAAAAATACTTTTTGCCTGATTTTTCCAACGGCGCCCTGAGTGAACTTTATAACGGTTGGCTCTATAATGGAGCGCTTTAGTATAAGAAATTCATCTGATCCAAACCTGCTTACTATGTCTTTTGGATCAGCAATCTCTTTTCTTAAGAAATATGCAAATTCTTTTAGTAGGTTGTCTGTTTTTTCAATACCAAAATGTGCATTAATAGTAGAAAAGTCATCTAAGTCAAGGTATATTAGAGCAAATGATTCATGATTTTCTACAATTCTTTGTGCTTGTTCAAAAAATCCTGCTTGGTTTATAAGCTTTGTTGTTGGGTCATGGTAGGCATAGTAGTTTGCTTGCTCTTGAGCTTTTTTTAAATCTGTTAAATCTGTAAAAAAGCTAAAATAATAAAGGATTTTACCATCTGAATCTTTTATTGTTTTGATAAAAATAATTTCTTCGTATAGTTCTCCATTTTTTCTTTTATTGTAGATTTTGCCTTCAAAGTGACCTTCGTGGATAATCTTGTGCCACATGTCTTTATAGAATTCTTTTGAATGATAGTTAGATTTTAGTATAGATGGATCTTTGCCTTTTGCTTCTTCAAACGTGTATCCTGTTATTTTTGTAAATGCCTTGTTTGTATAAATAATTTTGTTTAGGCTATCTGTTATAACAATGCCTTGATAGCTGTCTTCTACTATATCTGATAACAATGAAAGGTTCTTTTCTTTTTCTTGGATCAATATAGCTGCCTTTATTGCCATTGCAAAGTTTGAAAGAATCTCTACTGTGCGCTTGTCAAAATAATCTTTGTTTTTTGAGTAAAATAGAATAAAGCCGTAATCCGAATCGTTTATTTTAAAAGAAACGAAAAACCCAGAGTTAAAATAATACAGCTTGGCTTTGTCTTTTAAGTAGAACAATCTTTTATCGCTTAAAATATCATTTGACACAAAAGAATTATCTAAGTAGCTTTTAAGCAAGTTTTTTTGGTAGTCTCTTAGAGATTCATCCTTAGTGTAGTCAACTGCTTTGCCTTTTGCAACACTTATCTTAAAATCGTCATTGCTTAAAACAACAATCCATAAAAGTTCTAAATCAAGATAATCGAAGGCTAAGTCTAATAGTAAATCAAAGTTTATATTTTGAAAGTCTTTGATTAAAATCTCATAGCTTCTTTGCACTATTTCGTAGAGTTTATCTTTGGTTTGGTCCATACATTTAAAATTATAATAAAGGTGATTTAAAAGTCAAATCATTGTATAAAAATTTGATAATATAAATGATTTATACTATAATTGGCTAACTTATTAATGGAAGCAGGGGGTGTAAATATGACTGTAAAATTTATGAGTGAGGAGTGGATAAAATTAGTTGCAGATCAATGGAATACAAATAACTTACTTATACAACAAGATTTAAGAAATTTTAATGCAAGCTGGGAATATTACATTGAAGATAAACCCCATTTACCTCATACGATGATGGTCTGTCAAGCAGGTAAAATTGTTTTTGCTGGCAAAAAAGATGATAGAAAATGTGATTTTGAAATGTGGACCACTCTTGAAAATTGGAAAAAAATTTTAAACAAGGAATTATCTGGCAAAATGGCTTTAATGAGCAGAAAATTAAAATTCAAAGGCTCTATGATGACAGCAGTTAAATATATGAGGGCATTTGATATTCATTTGAAAATTCTTGGTGATATACCAGTCGATTTTGAAATATAGGGTGAAATATGTTTAAATTTACAGTTGATCCCAATTATTGTGGTAAAAACCTACCAGGTTGGTTTTTGGTTTCTGCGTATTTACAAAAAAAACTTGGAGAAAAGATAAAGTTTGTGCCTTATAAAGATTTTGATGAGTGCAGAAATGCTTGTTTTTCTGGTGAGATTGATATAGTGTATGCAAACCCATTTGATTGGGTTGTTTATATGAATGAATTAAATTTTATACCTATTGCAAAGCCAATAAACCACTTTGATGAAGTACTTGTATGTTCTAAAAATATAAAAAATTATACACAGCTTACAAAACCAATCAATATAATCTCTGCTCATAAAAAGACATTTGTACATATGATGGGCTTATTTTTGTTAGAAAAAAGCGAAATCGACTTGGAAAACTGTAACTTTAGTTTTTGTGGCAATTACCAAAGCGTAATAAAGGATCTTTTGCAATCAAAATTTGACTTGGGTTTTGTGTTTAACGAAGTGTATGAAAAATCATCAAAAATCATAAAAGATCAACTTAATATTCTAGATGCTTCAAATGATGGCTTTGTGTTTCATTCATTTTGTATTTCTCAAAAATTAGCTAGCTACGAGAGCGAAATTTTGCATGCAATTGAAAACTTTGATCAAAAATTATTAAACGATATAGGTTTTGAGGGTTTTGAAGCTGTAAACGAAGACGAAATCTTTACTATATCTAGCCTTGCGAGTGAATATATAGAGAGTTTAAGATAGTATTTTTTTTATCAAAGCAACAATTTCAAGTGGATTTTGTGCTACATAACAAACTTTTGAGAGTTCTTCGATTTTAGTTTGAGCTGACTCATCTTTTGAAGAAACAATTGCACCAGCATGCCCCATCTTTTTTTGCTTTGGGGCAACTTTGCCTGCAATATAGGCAATAACTTTTTTTGACATTTTTTTGATCGTATCAATTGTGGCTACCTCTAAAGTGCCTCCTATTTCACCAATCATAACAACGCAATCGGTTTGGTCGTCATTTTCAAAAAGACTTAATACTTCAGTAAAACCCATACCTAAAATTGGGTCTCCGCCTATACCTAAAGCTGTTGACACGCCAAAGTCAGCTTCTTTTAATAAAAGGGCTACTTCGTACATTAAAGTCCCAGATCTTGACACTAAACCAATATTTCCTTGATTAAATATACTTTCTGGCATAATGCCAAGCTTGCACTGTTTTGGAGATATAATACCTGGTGTATTGGGCCCTATGATTCTTACATTATTTTTTGTCGCAAATGCTTTAACTATAAGCATATCCTGAAGTGGTATACCTTCTGTAATAACAATAACTTGTTTTAGCTTTGCGTCTATAGCCTCTAGTATAGCATCTTTAGCATTATTTGCTGGCACAAAAATGAGGCTAGTATCTGCTTCTGTGTTTTTTAGCGCTTCACATACACAGCTGAAAATTGGTATATCAAGGCCACTTATGCGAGTTTTACCTAAGCTAATACCGGCTACTATATTTGTGCCGTAATCTAAGCAAAGCTTAGTATGTAAAATACCCTGCTTGCCAAGCCCCTGCACTATTGCTTTTGTTGATTTATCAATCAATATACTCAAGACTTACCTCTAGATAATAAAATAGCCTTTTCAATGCCTTCTTTTAAGTTTTTGACAAGCGTGATGTTGCCGTTTTTAAATGTGCTTA
>JBFWJP010000042.1:0-8842 GCA_050253135.1 Desulfurella sp.
CGCTGTTTAGTATGCTCTAAATTAAAGACTTCCTTTAGATTTAAAATTTCGCCACAAGGTATATCATATTTCTCAAATAGTTTTACCCAATAATTAGTGGTGTTTTCTTTTAAAACTTCGGTTAATATATGATTCAATAAATCTCTATTTATTTTGCGTTTTTCTCTATCTAAAAATCTTTCATCACGCAAAAGGTCTTCTCTTTTAATTACTTCACACAATTTTACCCACTGTTTATCTTCATTTGCAGCGATATTGATTAAACCATCTTTTGTAGAGAATGTACCGGATGGTGCTGCTGTAAAATTATCATTTCCTAGTAATTCTGGTTCTTTACCAGCAATAAGAAAATTGGAGGCTGCCCATCCCAATATTGGAAGCATAGAGTCAAACATTGATATATCAATATAGGTTCCTTTTTTTGTTTTTACTCTAAAGTATAAAGCTGCTAATATAGCCATAGTAGCTGTAAGTCCCCCTACTGTATCACACACAGGAAACCCGCATCTTAGTGGATTTACTTCTTTAGTACCATTAAGAGACATTACTCCACTAAACCCTTGAATGATTTGGTCATAGGCAACTTTATTAGACAATGGACCATATTGACCAAAACCAGATATAGAACAGTAAATAATTTTATCGTTAAAATTTGATATTGTTTTATAGTCAATTTTTAATTTTTCTGCTGTTCCTGGCTTAAAATTTTCGACTATAATATCTGTGGTTTCAGCCATTCTGTAAAATTTCTTAAGATCCGTTTTTTCTTTTAAATTTAATACCACACTTTTTTTACCTGCATTTTGAGCAAGGAAAGAGGTCCCAAGGAGTTTTTTATTTAAATCATGGTCAGCACCAAGTTGCCTAGACAAATCGCCATAAATAGGTCTCTCAATTTTGATAACATTTGCCCCCATCATTGCTAGCTGATATGTACAAAATGGGCCAGCTAAAACATTTGTAAGATCCAATATTGTTAAATCATCAAGAATTTTATACATTAACACCTCTTTATTTTATAGAAATTTTATTAATTTTGAGATTTTTTGTCCATATTCTATTAGCAAACTTAACTTTTTTTCTGAAAAAAATTTTATAAAACGTTCTTTTGGGCCAGAAATGGATAAAGAACCAAAAATATTATTATCTGCAAATAATGGTACAGAAGCTGCTGCTACGAAACTATCACGTTCGCCATATGATATATAGTAGTTTTCCATCTTAATCTTTGATAAAGACTTTATGTAATCATCTAAATCTTTATACGTAGTTTTAAACTTGAGCTTCTCAAAATATTGCATTTGCAATTCTTCACTCAAAAATGCAAGTATAACTCTTCCTCCCGCTCCTAAGTGAAGGGGAAGTTTTTGACCTATAGAAATTGTATATTTTAACGATTGTTTGCTTTCAATTCTCATTATACATTTTCTTTCTAAGTTCTCCAATTTATATATCGTGACAGTTTCTCCTGTAAAATCAGAAATTTTTTTCAAGTAACGTTCAATATCTTTAGTAAAATAAGAGTTGATATTGTATATTTGCCATAATTCAAGCACTTTCTCTCCCAGCCTATATTTCCCTAGATCCGGATCTTTAGTTAAAAAATTTTCTTCTAATAAAGTATTACATAAACGCAAAATACTAGGTTTAGAAATGTTTGTTTTTTTATATAATTCAAGTAGGCTTAAGGCCGATTCTTTTTCAGTAAAACAATTTATTATCTTAAATGTTTTTTTAATCGAGGTTAAAGTTTCTTTCATATCTAATTCTCTAATAAATCTCTAGTTTGTTTAGTATTTGCATATAATTACAAATTTTCCCAGAAAAGTTTTCTTGATAAACTTTCTTTATATATTCTGCACAACTACATAATCTATATAAATCAATTTCCTGAAAATAACCGAGCGATTTTAGCATAAAAATCAAGTCTTCGGTTGCTATATTACCTGGAGCTCCTTTCATAAATGGGCATCCACCCATGCCTAATATAGAGCTGTCAAATAGGTAAATACCTTGATTTATTGCGGCTAAAACGTTTGCCATTCCCATGCCAAATGTATCGTGAAGATGAAGAATTATAGGAATATTCAAACTAATCTTTTTTATTTCATCAATCACTTTTATAACATATCCAGGAGTAGCAAAACCAGATGTATCAGATAGTCTTAATCTTTGGACTTTATTTGTATTGACTATCATTGTGGCTATTTCCTGTACCGTTCGTAAAGGAACTTTGCCTTCTATATAACATCCAAATACAGCTTGTATACCCGCATAAACAACTAATTTGTTACTATAAGCATATTCTATCATCTTTAGTAATTCATCTAAAGAGTCCTTCATTGTTTTACCAGTATTTTCAATTTGATGAGAATTACTAGCAGAAATGGAAATATTTATAAATCTGACTCCAGCATCTACTGCACGTTTAACCCCTTTTAAATTTAAGGCAAGACCTGTGAATTTTACATTTTGAACGTCTTTAAATATTTTGAAAAGCTCTTCTATACCTTCCATTTGAGGAACTTTGTTTGGGTTTACAAACGAACCTAATTCTATATTATTAATGCCTGTAGCTATTAGTTTTTCAACAATTTGGGCTTTTTCGGCAAGACTAAGAATTTTATTATTACTTTGCAATCCTTCTCTTAAACCAACCTCTTCAATCTCAAAATCCAAATTATAATCCCTCTCTACATTTCGATTAGCAAAAATACATTCCATATATTTTATACACAATATTGCATAAAAAGTCAATCAAAATTGAGTTCTCTTTTTCTGTCTTTTAATTTCCTATTTTTTTCTTTCCTAGCTTTTTATGTTACGATTAGATGAAAAGTACGGTTTCCAAGGATATATAATTTTTAATCATTTTGTAGTTCACCCTAAATTAGTTGCAATCGTTCTCGTTTTGAAGGGAATTACGATGTATTATCTATATCAAAACTCTAATTTTTACATATTCGCTTTTTACTTAAAATACGAAACATTAACCCACAAACTTGAAACTCATATTTTCCAAAAACCTTATTCTGAAGCTATTGTAGGAAATACTCAAACAGTTGCAACTGCCTTGCTTTTCGTTTAATATTTCGTATTATGTTAATGTAAGCAGAATAACCTTTTACAGAGTTTTTTTGGAGGTTAAATGTCACAAGCAGTTAAACCATACAATTCTAATTTGCCAATAAGCACTCAAAAGGTCAGCATTTCATACTTATCGCAAAACCAGCTGGATGATTTAACGCAGGCTTTTTTAGAATACTATGAAGAAAGTGAAAGGTACAGAAAAGCCCGCGGCAGACTGTGGGTAGTGTATTTATTCTTAAGATACACAGGTGCAAGGTTAAATGAAGTACTAAGCATCACTGATACAGATGATATTGATTTTAGAAACAGCGAAGTAAAAATTGTTACGCTTAAGCAGAAAAAGAAAGCCTTCCGCACAGTACCGATACACTCAAAAGCTACAGCAGAGCTTATGCTGTACTTATCTCAGTACCCAGAAATGAAAGGGAAAGTCTTTTCAATAACAGGCAGAAACTTCCAAACTGCCTTTAAGAAAGTATGCCAAAAAGTAAATATACCAGATGAGCTGTCTCATCCTCACATACTGCGCCACACAAGGGCGGTAGAGCTCTTGCGCAGTGGTGTGCCTGTAACAATAGTTCAAGATCTGCTTGGACACTCATCTTTAAATACTACAGCTGTTTATCTGCGCATAAGTGCGCAGGAAGCTAAGATGATACTCAAGGATAAAGGATTGATATAGGATTGCTGAAAATTACAAAAAACTCTCAAACAAATAAAAATAAAATTTCTCTTTACAAAAAGGCCATTTTATGGCTAAATGAAAATACAAAGCAATTATTTAATGGAGGTTTACTATGAAAGAATCAATTGGCAAGCAAGAGCTAATTAAACTACTGTCTGAAAAAACACAAAAGAGCAAAAAAGACTCAATGGAGTTTATCGATGCTTTCATTGAAATTGTATCAGAATCTCTAAACCAAGACAAAGAAGTAAGCATAGCTGGCTTTGGCAAGTTTTATGTATCAAACAGAGCTGCAAGAGAAGGCATAAACCCTCAAACCAAAGAAAAGATTCAAATACTTGCTACTAAAGTGCCTTTGTTTAAAGCTGGTAAAGGGCTAAAGGATAAGGTTAAGTAAATTTGTTGAAAAAAGCGCAAAAAAAAATCTAAAAAACTTGAAAAAATTATTTTGGGAGCATAATATTCACTTCTAATGCAAGCCTATGTTATAAAACACCTATGAGGGTTTACAAGGTTGGTATAAAAAGACAAGCGTAAATTGGAAATAGGAAATTAGAATTTTTTGAGTTGAGAAAGGGGTGCACCTTAGTCCAATTTTGTAAAATTTAGATTAAAAATGGTATTCTTTGGAATAATATAGACCTATGCTGTTACAGGATAAGCTATGAGAATAATGAAAGTCAGTATAGATAACTTCAGAAACCTGGATAAATTTAAAATGAATTTTAACCCTAATATAAATTTTCTTATAGGAGAAAATAATTTAGGTAAATCCAACTTTCTTGATATGCTTGATATAATTTTCAATTTTAGAAGATTCTCGGAGGAAGATTTTTTTGAAAAAGATAAACCTATTCAAATTGATTTTTCCTTACTTTTAGATGAAATAGAGAAAGGTGCATTCGACGATTATTTTGACCCAGAGAACGATAAAGAAATTAACATAATTGGCAGACAAGAAGGTCCTGATGAAGATTTAAGATATTACCACAAAGAAAATAAAGAAGAAATTCCGTATTCAAAGTTACGTTATGTTAATTTTTTGAAATATGATTCGCTTCGTACCCCCAAAGAAGAGCTTTCTTTTTACAGAAGAAGAGGAGTTGGTAAGTTCTTGAGTTACTTGGTTAGTAGATTTGTTACAGATAATGCCACAGAAGACGATTTTATTAAAAAAGATTCAATAAACCCAATTGTTGAAGATATTAATAAAATATTTAAAAAATTAAGATTAATTGAGGACTTTGTGATAACTGCCTCTATTGAAAAAGAATTAACTGATTTAGTTTTTAGAATGTTAACATTAAAAGATGCAAAAGGTATCGAAATACAGAGGGCAGGTCATGGAGTGCAATTTTCCGTTTTAATAATATTGTACATTTTAGAAAGGTTGATGCAAATAATTGAAGATAGGAAACGTCAAGAGTGTATATTTAAAGATAATAATAGAAAAACCATTTCATTGATTTTTGGCATGGATGAACCGGAAATACATTTACATCCTTACATGCAAAGAAGTTTGATGAATTTTATTAACAATCTACTTCAGAACAAAGAAAAACATTTTTCTTCTTTAGTTAAAGAACTTTTTGATATCGATGGCTTTGATGGGCAAGCAATAATAGTATCTCATTCTCCTAATATTCTTCTTAGTGATTACAAACATATTGTAAGGTTTCATAAGGAAGATTTAAAAGTAAAAGCGACAAGTGGGTCAGAATTACAGCTTGCTCCTGAAATAGAGAAACATCTCTTTAAGAATTTCCCGTACATTAAAGAATCTTTCTTTTCCAGATGTGTAATTATAATTGAAGGAGATACAGAGTATGGAGCTTTACCGATATGGGCTGAGAAAATAATAGGTAATTTGGATGAATTAGGAATTACAATTATTAATGGGGGAGGCAAAGGCAGTATTCCTGCTATTTCAAAATTACTAAATGATTTCAAAATACCTAACACAAGTATTGTCGATAAAGATATATATGAAGATTATCTCAAATCAAAATATGATATTATTTCAAATTTATTCATAACTGATAAAAGAGATTTTGAAGAAGAGCTAGTTGAAAATGTTTTTACAGCTGGACAAAGCAAAGTATTGTTTGAGTTAGTAAAAGAGTATGACACAATGGGTTTAGAGAGAAGTATCCAAAAAACAAAACTGAGAGAAACCGCTAATCAATATGGAATTAGTATTACATGGGACGACAAAGACTATAAGTTTTCAAAAATCGAAGCGATTGACAATCGAGAAGATTTTATAAAAACGATGTTTCTATCTTGGCTTGGCATCAATAAATCTATAATTCTTGGGAGGTTTATTGGAGAAAAAATACATCAAGACTTAATTCCTAAACAATATGGGAACCTTATTAAGAAAGCTAAAAAACTATCAGAAGGATATGAAAGCAATAATTGAAAAAATTAAAAATATACATTCCAATGATAAAGAACAATTAGAGGTCATTTTCTCACCCAAAAAAAGGATTATTGTAGAAGCTCCAGCAGGTTTTGGCAAAACTCAAACCATGATAAGTAAGATAGCTTATTTGATTGCCTCTAACCAGGTTCCATATCCCAAAAGAATTTTGGCTCTTACTTTTAGTGTAAATACCGCATATAAAATTAGAAGAGAAGTAGCTGAGAATTTACCTATTATTTTGGAAGGTGGGTCAATTTCACCAACAACTATTAAAAACAAAGTATTTGCGACCAATTACCATGGCTTTTGTAGGAGAGTTTTGAATTTATATGGATACTTACTTCATCCAAATTTAAAACAAATAGAATTCCTTCATGCGATTGACGATAGTAAGATTGAAGACTTAATAAAGTTAAATATCGGCTTAAACTATGATAATGCCAAAGAAATATCTGATTATAATGATGCTGTTAAGCAAATAAAAATTGGTTACTTACAAAAGAATGTTAATTCTTATTTAAATTATGTAAAAAAATTCTTCTTGCCTAACAATTATATTTCTTTCAATTCAATTTTAGTCTTAGCCTTGGAACTTTTCAAAAAGTATCCTAAAGTTTTAGAATTTTATAAGGCATATTTCCCCGTCATTATTGTCGATGAATTCCAGGATACAAATATTTTGAGCTGGACAATTTTAAAAACATTGGTTAATGAACATACCCAAATAGCATTCATGGGCGACCCTCTACAAAGAATATATGGTTTTATAGGTGCTATTCCAAATCTAATGTCGAAGGCTCAAAAAAAATATACAATGCATAAAATTGAACTCAAAACAAACTATAGATTCAAAGATAATCCACTATTATTGCTAATAGATAAAAATATACGAGAGAATGCTAAAAACCCACGGATACCTACAATTAATGAGCCATCAAGAATAAAGATATTTGAAGCCATTAATCAGAATGAAGAGGCAAAATGGATTTTGAGTTTAATACAAAAGATTTTAAAATATAATCAAGAATGCAAGATTGCTATACTGGTCAAACAACGTGGAAAAAATATAGATAAAATTTTAGAGATGTTGAAGGACAAAATAGACTATTTTTACGCATTATACAGCGACGAGGACGAGGAATATATAAAATTTCATCAAGAAATATTAAAAATTTTTTTCGATGTTGTCTCTTCCGCAGGAGGAAGAATAAACAAAGCAATTTCTGATAGGTTTTTAAGGAAATGTAAAGAAATATATGAAAAAAAGCACGCAGAAATTTACGATTCCCTCTTGCAGTTATTGGAAACTTTCTTGATCAAAGTCTCTTTGGACTATAGCTTCCTTACATTGGAAGAAAAAATTGAATTTATTAGGGACACTTTAGAAAACAAATCTTTGAAACAGTATCTAATGTATGTAAACTCAAATATTGTTGTTTCAACAGTGCATGGAGCCAAGGGATTAGAATGGGATTACGTTATTTTACCAGATCTGGAACAATATTCATTTCCAAACTGGCCCGGTTTGTGCGATATTTGTGCTTTTAAAAATGACTGTTTAATTAACTGGAATAGCGTGAACCCTGATGATGATTTTGAGAAGAAATTTTACGAAGAGTTGAGTGTTTTTTATGTTGGAGCTACCAGAGCAAAGAAAGAAATTTATTTTTCATACAGTAAAATTGGATTGAAAGCAAACGGGAGGGAAAGATCTAATAATATGAGTTGTTTTCTCAAATTACATGGCTTTAAATATATTTTGATTAAATCGCGTATTGAAGAATTATCATTTGCATAAAGGTAAAATGGAGAAACTTTTAACAATAGAACAAATTGCAGAAAAAATACAGATAAGCGAGACAACCCTTTATAAGCTTGCAAGGAGTGGTAGAATTCCTGCGATTAAGGTAGGTAATTAGTGTCGATTCAAGATAGAAGATATTGATAGATGGTTAGAAAGTCAAAAGGTAGCAAACAGAGGAAAAAAGAAAAAATGAGCAATTACAGAGCTTGTGGTTTATATGTAAGAGTTTCAACTGACAGACAGGCTATTGAAGGGGAATCTCTGGAGGAACAGAAACAAAGGCTAAGAGATTTTTGCAAGCAAAGGAACTGGAAAATAGTAAAGATTTACTGTTAGGGGGAAGGTCTACAAAGGATACTAATAGACCAAGGTTCAAAAAATTGCTAAAGGATATAGAAAATAGAGTAATTAAAACAGTTATAGTCAAAAAACTCGACCGTCTTTCAAGCTTTTAGATACCGCTTCAAAGATTGTGTAAGTAGAAAAAATGGAGTATATAATAACTAATAAAACTTTGAAAGAGGGGCTAAATTTTGGCTTTCAATTGCAACAGATTTAAAGAACAGGGGTGAGATATTTTAATAGCTTTTAGTAGATGGATTGAAAGGTTTTTTTTCAGATGCAATAAATAGTGCATTCTACAAGACCATTATTCAAGCGTTTTTGTAATTCATCAGATAAGATATTCTTTAAAATATGTATCTTAATAAATATCAGAAAGAATTTATGGCTGATTTAAAAAAGGTTTACAAAGCGCCCACAAAAGCGAAAGCTAGTTGCCTTAAGTGGAACTTGCTGCCAAATGGAAAGAAAAATACCCTATGGTAATTAATTCTTG
>JBFWJP010000043.1:0-8779 GCA_050253135.1 Desulfurella sp.
AGTAGGGCTTACAGTTGAACAGGCTGAAAAAATGTACAATTTGCTTGCTATTGCAAAGTATGAAGATCGTTTTTGCATACCTACAGCGCACAAAGAACTTACTCAAAATAATTTTAAAGAGCAGGGTTTAACAGGTTTTTTAAAAAATGATTTTGGAGGCTAAAATGGATCAAGTAAAAGGCACACCCGCACAGGGGTTATTTGGCGCTACACTTGGATTCTTTTTTGGTTTTGCAGCAGTTGCACTTTTTGGACCAACTGCCGCAAAATTTAAAGATATTTTAAACCTAACACCGCAAATGGTAGGGCTTTTAGTGGCAATGCCTGCATTGTCTGGTTCACTGCTTAGGATACCGTTTTCTGCTTGGGTAGATACAACAGGCGGAAGAAAGCCATTTTTAATCTTAATGTTAATTGCTATTGTTGGGCTTTTGGGTTTGTCTGTTGTTATTTATATGGTTATGTTTAATAATTTAAGAAGCGGTGTATATGGGCTTTTGCTTTTGTTTGGACTGCTTAGCGGCAGTGGTATTGCTACCTTTTCTGTTGGAATTAGCCAGGTTTCTTATTGGTATTCCCAAAAAAAACAGGGCTTTGCCCTTGGCACATACGCAGGTGTGGGTAATTTAGCACCGGGTATTTTTTCTTTCCTGCTTCCAATAGCTTTGCACAGGTTAGGTTTATTTAACTCTTACCTTATTTGGCTTGGGTTTTTAGTTATAGGGACAATTTTATACTATATTACAGGCAAAAATGCACCTTACTTCCAATTGAGACAAAAGGGCTTAGAGCCTGCAAAAGCGCTTGAGCAAGCAAAACAATTAGGCCAAGAGCTATTTCCATCAAAAAGCCTTATAGAAAGCTTAATTGTTTCTGCCAAAAACTTAAATACATGGCTGCTTGTAATTTTATACTTTGCAACATTCGGTGGTTTTGTGGCTTTGACTGCATGGTTTCCAACATACTGGAAATCATATTTTGATTTAAGTCTTGTGTACGCTGGGCTTTTAACTGCTACATATTCGATTTTGACTTCCCTTGCGCGCATAGCAGGTGGTGCTATAGCAGATAAGATTGGCGGCTCAACAACATCCATTATTTCTTTAACACTTATGGGTATTGGTGCTTTAGGCTTGTTTTTGGCAAAATCAATCGGCATAGCAGTTATCTTTGAAATAATACTTGCAGTAGGCATGGGTGTTAATAATGCTGCTGTATTTAAACTTGTTCCAAAACTTGTTAGCGATGCAGTAGGTGGTGCAGCAGGATGGGTAGGCGGACTTGGCGCTTTTGGCGGTTTTGTTATACCACCTATTATGGGCGAGTTTGTTGCAGTTTATAAAAGCGCTGGGTATGCAAAAGGTTTTATAGTATTTGTGGTGTTGGCTGTAATCTCAATCGCTATTGCATACTATATAAAACTTAAATCAAAAGCTTAAAAAAATGAAAACACTAAAGCTTTTTTCAGTTTTGCTTTTATACCCAGATAGTAAGCTAATAAGCCACTTGAGTGAGTTTAAAGAGTATGTTTGGGAGAATAAATTGAGCTTTTTAGAGCCTTTGATAGATTATATGCAAAATTCAAAAGATTTAATTGAATTGCAAAAAGATTATACTTCTATTTTTGATCTTACGCCTGCGTGCAGTTTGTATATTTTAGAACATTTTGCCGATAAAAAAAATAAAGGCCAAAAACTCCTTGAGTTTCTTGAAAAGTATACACAAAAAGGCTTAAACATAGCTCAAAATACTACACCCGATTATCTTCCGGTTTACTTAGAGTACTTATCTTTGATCGAAAAAGATAAAGCTTTAGCTGAAATTGATAACTACAGGGATGTGTTTGATAAAATTTATAAAAAACTGCAGGATTTCAATAGTCCTTATGCACCTATTTTTCAAATATTAGCCAAAAAGGAGGTTTTAAGTGAGCTACCTTGATTATTTTTTATTTGGCATTTATCCCTACATTGTTTTGGCTGTTTTTATCGTAGGTAGTTTTGTAAGGTTTGTCTATATGCCTTTAAGCTGGAAATCAAGCTCAAGTGAGTTATTAGAAAAAGATCAGCTAAAACTGGGAAGCAACCTATTTCACATTGGCATTATTGCATTGTTTTTTGGCCATTTAGGAGGGCTTTTGACCCCGCACTATATTTTTGAACTTTTTGGTTTAACAGACAAAACACACCAAATTGTAGAAATTTATGCTGGCTCAATATCTGGAGTTATCTGTATAATTGGCGTTTTTATACTTATTATCAGACGGTTTTTTAATGATTTTTTGTACAATACATCTACAACAATGGATTTGATTGTTTTGTTGTGGATTTTTTTAACAGTAGCCGCAGGTTTGATGAGCGTGCCGTATTCTTACCTATTGGATAAAAACGGCGATTGGCTTGTTAATTTTGGAAACTATGCTCAGTCAATAGTTTTGTTTAAAGCGAATGCGGTAAACTATTTAAACGGCATACCTTTTATTTACAAACTCCA
The DNA here is from genome assembly GCA_050253135.1 of Desulfurella sp. Lineage (GTDB taxonomy): Bacteria > Campylobacterota_A > Desulfurellia > Desulfurellales > Desulfurellaceae > Desulfurella. The sequence goes on from JBFWJP010000043.1 coordinate 2,494, forward strand.
CATATTTATGGGGCTTACATTATTTTTGCTTCTGCCATTTAGCAGGCTTGTACATATATTTAGCGGAATCAGTATTTACTTTTCATACCCAATTAGGGCAAAGCAGATATTAAGAAAATATAGCAGTGTATAAATCATCTAATTTATGTCAGAAGCGCAAAAAATAAAACGCGCTTTTGGCATAATTTTAAAATTTTTTAAAGTGATTTTTCATGCTTTAAAATTAACTTTCATGGTATTCATCATCTAAGTTTATATTCCATATAGCGCTTTTATCTGATTTATGCATTATGCAGTCTATAGCTGCTTTAGCGCTAAGCATTGAGTGGTCTTGATTGTTGTAGCGGTGCATACCGTTTCTACCAACTAAAAATAAATTATCAAACAGATTAAAATAATCTTTAACTTTGTCAAATTCTTCGTAAGCGCCAAAGTAGGCAGGGTAGGCTTTCTTTTGCCTAATGACTGTACCATCAAGCAAGTCGTTCTTTTTTGCAATACCAATTTTTTCAAGCTCTTCTGCGCCAAGTTCAATTAAGCCTTTATCAGACATGATCCACAGATTATCTCCTTCGTTGCAAAAATACTCTAAACCTAACCAAATTGTGTTATTTACATCAGCTACCATAAAAGGACTCCAGTTGTTAAACAGTTGCAGTCTACCTAAATTTACATTTTTGTCCTGTACGTATATCCAGTTGTCTGGTATTTTACATGCGCCTGCTTCTTGCCTTGAGTTTTTATCTTTGGCTAGTAGTTTTTTGTACAACAGACCCACGCTTATAAAATCTCTGTAGAGCAAATTTAATGCAATATTGTAAATTTTTTTGTCTATTTTTGGGCTTATTATAGACGCTAAATCTTTTATTGGCATTGTTGAGATATAAAAATCAGCACTTAATGTCTGTGTTTGGTTTGTTTTGGTATTTAAAAGTTTTATGTTTGTTATTTTATACCCAGTTCTTTCAAAGCCAATTACTTTTGTATTTAAAAGAAGTTCTGCACCTTGAGAGACTGCTTTATCTACAGCTGTCTGCCACATTTGACCTGGCCCATATTTGGGGTAGCTAAACTCTTCTATAAGTGTGGTAATTTTTATTGAATTTTTTAAAAAAATCGATTTTACAGCGTGAAGCAGAGCTTTTGATATGTCAAGGCTTTTTATTCTCTGCGCACCCCAATCTTTACTTATGTATTTGCATTCTATCCCCCAAACTTTTTTTGTGTAATCTTTGAAGAATGTTTCATACAAACCCTTACCAAACCTATTGATAAAGAAATCTTCTAAATTTTTTTCTGGCATTATGGGTTTATTTTTTGCATATATGTAATCTTTTAAAAAGCCTAGCCCTCTAAAAACTCCAATATTTAATGCAGTGTTTAAATTGAGCTTTAGAGGGTAATCATAAAAATTATTTTCAAAATAAATGCGCGATAATCTTTTGCGCTTCAACATACACGTTTGTATATGTTTAGCTTCTTCTATTGAGCAAGGTTTAAGCAATTCTTCCCACCAATTTATCACCAAATCAGACTTAGAAAAAAATCTATGCCCGCCTATATCTATGCGGTTTTGTTTGTAATTGATAGTTTTTGAGATGCCCCCAACTAAGCAATCTTCTTCTACAATAAGGACGCTTTTGTTTTGCTTTGTTGCTTCTTTAGCTGCCGTAATACCAGCTGGGCCTGCGCCTACTATTATTATGTCAAAGTGCTTCATAGCCTATGACCTTTTGTATAAAGCAAAAATTTTCTTGCACTAAAATTAAACAAAAAAGACAAAGAAGCAGAAACCATTTTTGCCCAGAAAGGCAAAAGATAAAAGATATAAAGCCCCACATAAATTACAGCTTCGTTTAACAACAGGCCAAAAAACCCAACCAACGCAAATATGCTAAATTCGCTTATAAATTTTACGATTTTTCTATAACTAAAAACCCACTTTATGGATAGGTAGTAATTAACTAAAAGTCCTGTCAAGTAGCCAATAACAGCAGAAATTAGATAATTGTTAAAAATTTTTCCCAAAAAAAGATAAACAGCAGTATCTATTAAAAGGCTAACAAGGCTTGCTACAAAGTATCTTATAAATTCTTTAGAGCAGTTGTTTTCTAATAATTTTGCAATCATATAAATAAAGCTTTTCAGTTTTATCTTTTAATTTAAGGTGCCACTCTAAAAAGGGCTTAGTGTTGTTAATTTTGCTTAGGCTTACAATATAGCCTAAGTTTTTATCTAATAAGCAAACATTAAGCAAGTCTTTTTTGTTTGAATCTATTAATTTAAGGCGCTTTTCGATTAGCACTGCACTTTTTCTGTTAAACAAATCGCCTGAACACTGCTGTCTTGAGTAAAAGCAGGGCTCATTAAACAGTATCCATACCCACTTTAGCTGGCCGTTAAAATAAATCTGAGATTTTGGTGTAATTTTACTGTAAAAAGGATTATTTGTAGTGTGAGTTTCTATGTATTTATCAAAGCTTGTCCTTTGATCCCACAATACGGCACTTGCAACTAAAGCAAAAATAATTAGCGGTATGCCGATTTTTGGCATTATTGTGTATAATATGTAAATAATGCCTATCACAAACAACACAAAGCCCCTGTTTATTGCATAAGGGTTTTTGCCAAAGCTTAAAAAATACTCAAAACTTTTAAAATTTATTCCCCTAAATGCAAAAATCAAAATCACTACAAATAGAACGCTCAAAAAAACAATTAGACCTTTGCTAATTTTAATATTTTTGGCAAATAGATAAAACAACACAAGGCTTATCCCAAAATACGCAACTCTCAAAAACTGATAACCGCCAAATAAGCCAAAATCTATAGGATAAAAGCTTATTTGATAAAGCCATATAAATCTCTCACACGCTACTAAAGTTAAAATAGCACCTGCCCATACTAAGTTTTGTTTTTTAAACAGCTCTTTGAATTTTTCGTTGAGGTTAATATTGCTCATGTAAGACAAAATCAAAAAGATGATGAGTAAGCCCGCTTCAAAAAAGGTAGTATAGCCGTTTTCAAATACATTTACCACAATACTTACAATTGCTACAGCTAATAATTTACCCGTTATGCTTTTGTTCCACATTGCATATACAATATAAGGCAAAAAAAGCATAGAAAACAGATGAAGCAGCCACTGAGCCCTCCAAAGCTGCAAACCCAAAATTAAGACATTTTTTAATAAGTCACCGCCAACAAACGATATTAAAAAAGACACTGCATTTATAACTAAAACTAAGCCAAATAGATTTTTAAGCTTTTTTGATCCATAAAAATACCCGCATATGCCAATTAGCACATCGTATCCCAAAATATACCAAAACCTCCACTTCCACATACTAACAATGCACAAAGGATTATGTGTTTTTACCAGTTGCCACCAGTAGGGATCAAAAAAGACAAATAAGTGATTAAACGGCTTAACGCCAAACAAACCAAGCACTACACTAAGTGCAAACCCCAAAATAGGCAAACCAAATGCTAAGTGATGATCGCTTGAATATTTTAACCATAAAAAGAACAGGGCGCATAAAGCCATAAGTGGGTGAAAAAGCAAAGCAATAGCAATAAATATTATAGAGATAACCCACTTTTTATCTACAGCCAATGCTATAGCAAAAATAGAAAACGGCTCAGCATAGGTGCGTGCAGTCAAAAATGCTTCAGCATAAGAAATGAGACCATAGCCCCCATAAAATGGGTAGAAAATGGCAACGCAGATAATACCTAAAACAACAAACCTAAAATCTACAAATTTACTTGCTAAATAAAAAATACTGGCTAAAAATAAAAACTGCCCCACAATAAGCAGTAAAATTGCTGCTAAATTTAAGCCTAAAAGCTTAATAAAAAAAGCATAAATAAAAGAAAAAATTGTGTAATTATTCTGCGAGCCAAATACAAAAAAAGGATCAAGGTGCAAATTTGGGTGCAGTTTAATTAGTGCTTGCCCCATATACAGTATGCCGTCGTGGCGTATGCCGTTGTAGGCATGCGTTAAAAAAAATGCAGATACTGCAAGCACCACTAAGAATGCCTTATATGTATAATTATTAACCTGCACTAAGTCTGTTTTTTGCATGTTTTTTTTCATACGTCGCGTTTAATTTTACAAATTATGCGTTTAATTGCAAGAAAATACTGCTAAAACAGCAAAATTTTTTTTCTAAAAAAATTAATTTTTTAAAACGATTTTTCTTGACTTTTAATGATATGTTCGTTTATTATAAAGTATATATTTATATTTAGGAGGTGAGTCATGCTAAATCTAAAGCATGATGTGGATCAAGTTGGGGCTTATCGTAAGCAGGGCGGTTTTACGTTAATCGAGCTATTGATTGTTATTGCAATCATAGCAATCTTAGCAGCTATTGCTATACCGCAGTTTTTGAAGTACAAGCAGGGTGCGTATATTGACTCAATACGGTCAGATGTAAAAAATACGGTAACAGCAATAGAGGCGTTTAACTCTCAGTATGGTGATTATCCACAAGATTTCACTTGTGGAGCTGGTCCTAAGCAGTGCAATCTTAGTGACGGAACAAATACCTCTACAAATGCGGTCAATGTTTCAAGGGGTAACACTGTGACGGTTGCATTTACAACAGCATGCGCTCAAGGAACTGCAAACGCGGGCAGTCCTGGCTATACTGTAACTGGTTCAAGCAGTATGACTACACCAACAGCCTCTTACAATTCCTGCACAGGTGAGTACTCTGGGTTCTAATTTTAGTTAGAATTTCACGCTTTAGGCGAAAAGCTTCCTTTAAAGTGGCTTTTCGCCTTTTTTGTTTAATGCTTTTTTTAGATTTTTTCTACTTTGTATACCCTGCGCCTAAACCTGAAAAAGACTATAGTCAAGCTTAAAATGACAGCTACAAAGCCCAAAACCACAATGGTTGAGCCTGGGTCTTTGGCTACGCTTAAAACTGTAATATAGCTTTCTTTTGCACTGCTAAATGCTATATTAATGCTTCCAAGCTGTGCACTGTCACCTAATTTTATCCAACCAGAAGCGCTTCCTTGGGGGAGTTCTACATACAAAAGCGCTATGGGTTTTGAGTTATAGTAGCTCAAATTTGCCAGATAAAATTGTGCATTGTCGTAGGTTATAGGTTTGTGCATGTATAGTTTTACATCTTCACCGTTTACATTTAACACTATATAGCTTTTCATAGGGTTTAGCTGGTAGCTTGCCTGGTAAAACCACACGCCTTTGTACACAAAAGGATGGTTTACAGTAGTGACAAATGGAATTTTTTGATTGTTGTCTAGAATGTAGCCAGTAGTTTTGTACTCAGATGGTATATCTTTGTCTTGATAAAAGCTAACTGTAAAGTTTTTATTGTAAATGGCAAAAGGTAGGCTTACATAATTGTTTCTTGTTATTATTGTACTGCTTGATTGATTTTGTGGGATTTCCATTATACCGCGAAAGCCCCATATAGAGCCTACCAGTGCCCCAAAAGCAATTATTAGTATACCAAGATGTATCCCGTATACGGCAAATTTTCTTATAGGGTACCTATAGGCAGAAATCAGGTTATCTTTTTCTTGTATGTATAATTTTTTTGATTTAAGTAGGGCTATTAAGTGCTCTTTAGCATTTTCTTTTTTGCTTTTATAGGTTTTATTGGGTGCACTTGGCCTAAATAGTGCAAGTGTAGCAGGTATCATACTGAGTGTGCACAGTACCAAATTTATAACAAACAAAACAATCAAAAGTAAAAACCACTTTGAGTAGTAAACATTATCCAAGCCCAGATCTTTTAAAAATTTTACATTGCCAGCAATCGTGCCAATGGCACTAAAAAAAGCTATCAAGCTAAGCAGTATGACAGCTAGCGTCAAACTTTTTAAAAAGTTGTATATTTTATCAATGATTATTTTAATTTGAACCATAGCTGTGCAACCCCGGTAGTATAAAATTTACACCCAAATACGTAATAATTACGCACACAAACCCAATAATTCCAAGATAAGCTAAAAATTTTACGCTTTTTCTCTTTAGTATAAAGTGCAGGTTTATTAAATACACAATCCATGTGATAAAACTCCACGTTTCTTTTGGATCCCAGCTCCAGTAGCCTCCCCATGCGTATTTTGCCCAGATTGAACCCGTGATAATGCCAATTGTAAGCAGCACAAAACCAAAAACAAGCGGTTTTTCAATCCAATCTTTTTTTTCATAAGGCTTTAGCATAAAACCTAACACAAAAAGCATACTTGAGATGATTACCCAAAAAACAATACCTATAACAAATGGTTTCGAGTGCGT
>JBFWJP010000044.1:0-8755 GCA_050253135.1 Desulfurella sp.
ATAAACACGGCAAAAAACATCAAAAAACCATTCAAACTTAAATATGTATTGTGTGAAAAACCGCTAAAAATTAAGTGTGACAAAAAAATTGATGACTATATAAGTTATTTCCACAACCTAAAAGACAAATGTGCACTTATTTATGCAAAGAAAAAAGGCGAATTTTTAAGAAAAACGCCCAAATCTTACACGCCAAATAACACCTATGGTTATTCCATTATACAATCGTACAACTGCATATATGATTGCTCGTATTGTTTTTTAAAAGGCTATTTTAAAACATTTAACCCTGTTATATTCAAAAATATCAAAGATTATTTTGATGCAATTAAAAAAACTATCAAAGATGATAAGTTAAGGCCATTGTACTTTTACTTAGGGACATTTTCAGATCCTGTAGCGCTTAGTATTTTTGATTCAAGCTACATAGAGTTTGCAAGGTTTTTTGAAGAGCTTGATGCAATTTTAGAGATCAGGACAAAATCAGTTTTAATAGATAAATTATTAAAAGAAAAGCCTTTTAAAAACACAATTATTGCTTATTCTCTAGCTCCCCAAAGCATAATTGACAAATTTGAACCATACACACCAAGCCTTGCAAGACGTCTTTATGCTATAAAATCGTTAGATCAAGCTGGATTTAACATAGGAATTCGCTTTGATCCCTTTTTTGTAAGCCATATAGACGATTACAGGGTTTTTATTAGCGCACTTTGCGAAATAAAACATCTGCACTCTATTGAAATTGGTCTATTGAGATATTCAAAAAACGAATATAAGAGTTTTTTAGCCAAAAACCCTTATATATTGTCTAATTTAACTCTTAAAGATAATATGTACATTGAGTCGATCCAAAAAAACGTAAAAACGCTTATTAACGATTTATTTTACAATTTTAAAGATAAAATATACTACAATATGGTTGTTTGAGTTTTAAAAAATACTACTATTAGCTTTATATGCTTGACATCTTTAATTAATTATTATATAAGTTAAAAAATTGCTGTGGAGGTTTTATAATGAAAGAAGAGGATCTTAACGCTCAATTGGCTGAATTAGTTAGATTAAATCCGCAAATTGAAGGCTCAGCATTAGTTAGCTCAGATGGTTTGATGATAAGCTCTCAGTTGCCAGCTAATTTTGATGAAGATAGGGTTGCTGCTATGTCTGCTGCATTGTTGACATTAGGTGAAAGGGCAGTGGATGAGTTAGAAAAGGGTGTTCCTGAACAGGTTACCGTAAAAGGAGATAAAGGGTACATTATATTGACATCAGCTGGCAGTGAGGCAGTTTTGATTGTACTTGCTAGACCAGATGTTAAATTAGGTTTGCTTTACTTAGATATTAAAAACACATCGAAAAAACTCAAAGAATTAATGTCGTAAGGGGTTTGTAATGAGTGAAGAAGAGAAAAAAGAGCGTTTAGAAAAATTGAGTGGCGCTCATGTATTTTGGGCATCACTTGTTGGCTCTTCTTACGATTTGGGTATAATGAACCAAGCTATTATAGTGCCTGCTATGAAAGCGACGGCACAAAGGCTTGTGTTGCACCAAATGTACAAAAATCTACTCCCAAAATTTAACATGGAAGATCCTTTAGATATAAATATAAAAAAAGCAATTGACAGCTTAAATGAGTATCTTTTATTTGCCAATCATTATGATGTATCTGTTCGCCAAGAAGATTCCAAAATGATTGCAACAATTACCGTTAAAAAAGATTCTTGTATGTTTTGTCCGGTTGGCGTAGGCGGTGGACCAGTTGATACAAGCGTATGTCCATATCCACCACTTTTTTCTACGTATCTGGATGTTTTAGCAAAAAACACGCTATCTTTTTTAACACCAAAAATGAAAAAAGAAGAAAAAGGATACATGAAAAAAGAGTCTGAAAGATGTATCATGAGTTTTGTTTTTGAGGAAGATGCCACTTTTAAAACAATTTATGAAATTTTAAAATCATCAGTTGAAAAAGTACAAAATACAATAGAAAATGTTCTAAAAGAAGGCAAAATAACAGAAGAAGAATTGTGGGATAGAAACTATATACCCATTGAAAATACAAACCCACAAAAATACAAAACAAAATTTACCGATTTTATCAAAACATACATACAACCTACAGAAGATGAAGTGCTAAATATGAATAAAAAATTTGTTTTTGTGGTTTTAGTTGATGAAAATGGCTACTTACCAGCACATAATTCTATTTACGATAAGCCCCTTACAGGTGATTATAAAACAGACCTTGCAGGAAACCGTTCAATGCGTATTTTTAATGACCCAACAGGACTAGCGGCCGCAAAAAACACAGATCCTATTTTGTTTCAAATTTACCCTAGAGATTTAGGAAAAATCATGTATGATATTTCTATGCCAATAACAATAAACCAAAAACACTGGGGCGCTTTAAGGATTGGTTTTAAAGATTAGTCTTCTTCGATTAACTGCTCTAAAGCAAGCAATATAGCTTGCTTTACTTCTTCTTTATCTTTATTTGAAATTTTAATAAGTGGTATATCTTTTGGTTTACTAGAAAGCAATGTCTCTATCATTTCATCTTCTATTCTATTTGGCAGATCTTTCTTAGTAAGGGCAAATACAGCGGGTAGTCTTTTAATTTTCATAAATTCACGATAGTACTTATACATATTTGAAATAGATTCCTTGTTTGTTATATCTCCTAAAACTATCAAAGCCAAAGCATTTTTTTCCAAAATATCGTAGATAAATTTAAAACGTTCTTGGCCGGGTGTAGCGTAAATATGTATTACGACATCCTTATCTATAGTGATTGTTCCAAAATCTATAGCTACGGTGGTAAAATTTTTTATTTCTTTAAGTCCGTTTTCTGTAACGGGTTTATCAGTAGTAATAGGATCGATTTCGCTGATACATTTTATAAATTCTGTTTTGCCTGAGTTAAAACTTCCTGTTACAATAATTTTGTAAATTGCCATTTCTATAAACCTCTAATTTTATCTAATATTTTATGTAAAACGCCTTTTTTAATTTTAACGTCAAATTTTACATTTGCATCTTGATCCGAAGATAAATCGACTATGCGCAGGATATACATAATTACAATATTTTGTAAAACTTTTATATCATAATTGTAGCGCCTCATTACTTTATCAAGACTTATATCATTATTATTCATTAACCATTCTATATCTAGACTACTACCAGGCAACAATGAGCTTTTAGCAGCATATAGTGGTGCTTTTACACTTATAATGTTCCCATCTTTAGGTAAAAGTGCCATTAAATGATCTTTATTTGTGATATTTTTTATGCCTTCTAATACAAAGTTTTTTAAGCTAATACGGGGCGTATTCTCATTTGATATGCTTGATAAATCTGATATTTCTATTATGTCTTGAGAAACATAAAGACTCGAATAATTGAATATATCGTAAAAATTATTAAAATCAGAGTGCAAGAAATTTACCTCGCTACCTATTATAAGAATTTTTAGTAATTTATTACCAACTAAAAAACTAATTTTTTGATTACTTCTAATGGAATTTAAAAATTCACCCAACCTAACTTCTTTGTAATTATCAAATGCTATTTTCTCTAGTGTTTTTAGTTTGTTGTCTATATTTGAAATAGCTGTAAATATTTCTTTATGGAATGATGGGTATGGAATAGTTATTATATCTTTACCGTTTGGTATAATGTCTGACTCATCTTTTAAAATAACAATAGATGGTCTCACAAAACCTGGCTCAAAATTCCCAGCATTTATTTTTTCTAAAAAAGCTTCTGCAAGTTTTACTTTCGTTGCCACACCTTTGTGGTTACCTATAACGATAAAATTATAATTTATTATGTCATCTTTTATTTGACGTGGATCATCAGTCCATTCCACAGACCATCCATCAGCACTAAGCATATACTGTAAAATTTTTACAAGTAAATCATCATCTATTACCAAATAAGCTTTTTTAGTTTTTTCTAATCCTTTTTGCATCTTATAAATGATTTTATATAACACAACTACTGAAGTCAAGAAAATTTTTAAAAAATTGATAAAAAAAATATTTGTGTTATAATGATTGAAAAAGGAGGTAAGATGAAAAAACTAACACTGGCGCATAGCCCAGATTCAGATGATGCATTTATGTTTTATGCATTAAATATCAATGCAATAGAGACACATGGTTACGAATTTGAGCAAATTTTAAGTGACATTCAAACATTAAACGAAAAAGCACTTGATGGCGTATATGATATTACAGCTATTTCTTTGGCAGCATACCCATTGATTGAAGACAAATACGATATACTAAAAAGCGGTGCTAGTATGGGTTTTAAGTACGGACCAATTATAGTGGCAAAAAAACAAATGTCTTTAGATGAACTTAAAAAATCTAAAATAGCAATACCTGGAGTTTATACAAGTGCGTTTTTAGAGTTACAATTGCTGCTTGGTAAAGATCTAGATACTCTTGTTGTCCCATTCAACAAAGTATTTGATCATGTATTAAATGGTGATGCTCAAGCTGGCCTTATAATCCACGAAGGTCAACTTACTTTCAAAGAATCTGGGTTAGAAAACATTTTCGATTTAGGCAAATGGTGGTTTGAAAAAACAAAATTACCCTTGCCTTTAGGTGTTAATGCAATAAAAAAATCATTAGAAGAAAAAAGTTTGATATCAGATATATTGCAAAAAAGTATTTTATATTCTCTAGAACATAGAAATGAAGCAGTAAAATACGCATTGCAGTTTGCAAGAGGCATGCAAGAGTCACTTGCAGATCAATTTATTGGCATGTACGTTAATAAACTTACCGTAGATATGGGAGAAGATGGTATAAAAGCATCCCAGCTTTTATTAGATGAATCCTTTTATGCAGGTTTAATTAAAAAGAAAGTCAAAATAACACTTGTATAACGCAATTATTATTGGTGGTGGCGCAAGCGGTCTTGCTTGTGCCTGTTTTTGTAATAAGAATACACTAGTTTTAGATAAGCAAAAAATAGGGAGAAAGTTGTCTATAGCTGGCAATTGTCACGTCAATCTTACAAATCTTGTAGATTTTGATTATTTCATAAAATCATATACACCAAATGGGGATTTTTTGAGAGATGCCTTTGGGGTTTTTTTTAGAGAAGAGCTGATTAATTTCGTAAAAAAACTTGGATTAAAAACTCAAACCCAAAATTCTAAAGTATTTTTGAGTAATTCAAATGGACAAGATTTAGTAAGCAGGATAAAGGACTATATTATAGATAGAAAAGTGCAAATACATGAATACGAAAGGGTAATTAAAATTGAGCGCAACGAACATTTTTTTGTACATACTACAAAAAATATTTATGAATCTAAAAATATTGTAATCGCAACAGGAGGATTAAGTTATCCACAATTAGGTGCCTGTGCAGATGGTTATAATTTTGCAAAGTCTTTTGGGCATAGTATCGTTCCACCACAACCTTTTGAAACGCCATTTTGTATTAGAGATAGCTTATTTAAAGATTTGAACGGGATATCTTTAAGCAATGTTGAAATTAAATACAAAAACAAAATATATAGGGGAAATTTGTTGTTCACTCATTTTGGTTTGAGTGGCCCTGTAGTTTTAGATTTATCATCTCACACAAATAATGGTGATAAAATTTATATAAATTTTCTTGGAAGTTATAAGGATCGTTTACTAAAAGATTTAAATGATGAAAATAAGAATTTAAAATCTATTATTAAAAAATATTTGCCAAAAAGATTCACAGAAAATATATCAATGAAAATACCATTTATTAATAAAAATATATCAGAAATCTCCAAAAAAGATTTGAGTTTAGCTTTTGATTTGTTGTTTAATTACAAAATTACTGTAGAATTATGTGGTTTTAAAAGAGCTTTTGTAACTAAAGGTGGAGTATCTCTAAAAGAAATCGATCCTAAATCCTGCGCTTCAAAACTTGTTGAAGGCTTGTACTTCTGTGGGGAAGTATTGGATATTGCAGGCACAATTGGAGGGTTTAATATACAGGCTGCATTTTCAACAGGTTATCTTGTTTCTCAAAAACTTGGTAGTCTCCCATTAAAAAACATATAAAAACCTACAGAAATCAAGAATACACTCATAATATAAGTAACTAAATTTGTTTTTAAAAAATTGAATGAGTTGACAAAGAAACCCATAAATACAGAAGCTAAAAGAAATGGTATACCAAGACCCAATGAATATATAAAAAGCAAGATTGCACCTTTTGAGAGGCTAGCCGTATTTGCAGCAATTACAAGTATTGATGATAAAATTGGACCCACACAAGGACTCCATCCAAATGCAAATAGAATGCCAATTACAAAAGATGTTAATAGATTAACACTTTTTATTTTTAAATCAACGCGCAAAAATTTATAAATAAAGTCTATTTTAAATATATAAAAAATTCCAAATATTATTATTAAAATACCAGAGATTTTTGCCAGTAAGATTTTATTTGTAACTACTAAAGTGCCGATGTAACTTGCACTTGTTCCCATCAGTGTAAAAATTATGCTAAAGCCTAATACAAATGCTATAGAGTTTGTAATTGCCTTTTTGTATGTATTTTTATCCTTAGCGTTTTTGAGCTCACTTACGGTAACACCAGAAATATACGAAATATAGATCGGTATTAATGGCAAAATACATGGACTAATAAAAGATAAAATACCACCTAAAAAAGCACTCAAATACATTACGCCCTCCCAAATATGTTATTAAAAAACTTTTTTATTGGATTGTCAATAAGTTTAATATTTTGAGAGAAAAAGTAATTTATAAGTCTTTTGATAGAAACAGAAAAACTTGAGTCTGGATAGTATTGGATAATTGGTTTTTGGCTCTTAATTGAGTTTGGCAACGTTTTATCAAACACACTATAGCTCGCCATTTCAAGTTTTGTATTTAAGAACTTTTCGCATATACTATTCATATTGTTAAAAACATTATGTGCCTCTTGCTTGTCTTTTACCATATTTATAAACATTTTTATGTCTTTGCGGTTGTAGTTTAGGGTGAGTATTTTAATAGTAGCGTAAGCGTCAGCAATTGAAGTAGGCTCAGGTGTTGCTACGATAACTATATCCATAGCATTTTTTAGAAGTGTCATAACTTTTTTTGATATTCCAGCGCCTGTGTCTATCAACAACACATCTGTTTGGCTCGATAATTCATTAAGTTTTTCCAGCAAATCAATTAAGTCATTTTCTGAAACATTTGATATATCTTCTATGCCACTACCAGCTGGTATAATCTTTAGATTCTGGTTATAATTTACTATAATGTCTTCTAAATTTTTTGATTTATTTATTACATCAATGATACTGTAATTTGTTTTTACACCCAAAACAATATCCACATTTGCAAGCCCTAAATCACCATCAAGTAGTATTACTTTTTTGTCGATATTGCTTAAGGCAACAGCCATATTTGAAATTATACTTGTTTTGCCAACGCCGCCTTTACCGCTAGAGACAGCTATGACTTTTTGATTTTTTTTGTTTGTGTCTACCAACTCTCTTAACTTTTTAGCCTGATCATTCATTTTTACCCCTCAATTTTTGCTTTTTTGATAATAAACGAAGATATACTAAAAGGGTCTGCTTTTACGATATCATCCGGTACATCCTGTCCAAAACTAATATAGGAAATGGGTTTTTTAGTTTTTACAGCAAAATTTAACATTGTGCCAGGCGTATTTGTTTCGTCTAATTTAGTAAGCAATAAACTATCAATTTTGAGTTTAGAAAATTTATCATAAATTTCCATACAGTCTTCTTCTTTAGTATTCAAAGCTAAAACTAAGCTGATATGCATACCATTTTGATTATTAAATAAACTAAATGATTCTTCAAGACGCTTAATATCTTTTTGACTTCGGCCAACCGTATCAATAAAAATTTTATCGTAATCACTAAATTCGTTTATAGCTTTTTGTAAGTCATCTCTTCCAAGACACACCTGCATGGGTATTTCCATAATTTTTGAGTAGGTAAGTAGTTGATCAACAGCGCCTATGCGGTAAGTATCAGTAGTAATAATGCTAACTTTTTTTTTGTTTTTTAACTTTTCTATTGCTGCAAGTTTTGCTATAGTTGTCGTTTTTCCTACGCCGGTTGGGCCTGTTAGTACAACTATTTGTTCAGTAGGTTCTACTGCTTTGAAAAACTGAGATAAAAGAACACTTAGGTAATCAATAGTATAGTTTTCGTCTTTGAGTTTTTCAGCGTACAGATTATCATAAAGAGCTTTGGAAATTTTAAAAGAGTATTTTTTGTTTATTCCTTTTTCGTTCATAAAATTAAAATACTTTTGAACAGAAATGGGCAAATTGTAAATATCAATCTCGCCTTCTTTTTTTGCCATGTACGATAGACTACTTTTCAGACTGTCGAGATCATTTTTAATACTTTCTACCACTTCTTGTAATGGGTTTTTTGTGGCATTTTTTAACAGATTTTCTAAATCTTGTATCTTTTTTTCAAGATCTTGTTTGGGCTGATCGTTTTGTTTGTGTTCGATTAAACTGGCAAAATCTTTCTTTTTGGTGCTTTCTGGATGTTCAATAGCAGCTGTAACTTCAATAACTTCCCTTTTAAAAAAGGAGAAAAAAGAACCTTTGCGTACTTTTCTAGTGGATAAGATTACAGCTTCTTCGCCAAGCTCCTTCTATATTTTTTTAATGGCTTCTAGAAGATAGTTTGCTTCAAATGTTTTTATTATCATAATTCAATTGTGCCTATCGTCTTAATTTC
>JBFWJP010000045.1:0-8753 GCA_050253135.1 Desulfurella sp.
AGCTAGCACTACAGTATCATCCAGATAGAAATGAGGGCGACAAAAAGGCTGAAGAAAAGTTTAAAGAAATTACAGAAGCCTACGCTGTATTATCAGACGAAACAAAGCGTGCAAAATACGATCAATTTGGCTATGTTAATGAGAATGATTTTGACTTTAACCCGTCAAATTTTGATGACATTTTCGCTTATGTCAACGATATATTTGGCGACTTATTTGGTAATTTTGGCTCAAGAGGCTCAAGGAGTTATAGTAGAAAAAGAAAAGGTGAAGACATTCAATATCAAATGACCATTTCTTTCAAGGAAGCTATATTTGGTGCTTCAAAAGAAATTGAGATA
The DNA here is from genome assembly GCA_050253135.1 of Desulfurella sp. Classification (GTDB taxonomy): domain Bacteria; phylum Campylobacterota_A; class Desulfurellia; order Desulfurellales; family Desulfurellaceae; genus Desulfurella. The sequence continues at coordinate 342 of JBFWJP010000045.1, forward strand.
AACTATCAAAAAGTTTGCGAAGAATGCAATGGTTTGGGTGCAAAACCTCAGGATTTTGAAACATGTAGTTATTGTAAAGGGGCAGGCCAAATTGAGTATGGCAATTTTTTTATTTCAATGCGTAAAGTTTGTCCAAAATGTGGTGGAAGTGGTCGAATAATTAAGAAAAAGTGTCAAAAGTGCAACGGAAGAGGTTTTGTCCTTGAAAGAGAAAAAGTTACAATTAATATTCCTCGTGGCATAGATAATGGTTATGGGATAAGGATTTCTTCAAAAGGTCATGAGAGCGTAGATAAAATTAGAGGCGATTTGATAATATATTTTAAAGTTTTACCCGATGAAGTATTTAGGCGTGAGGGCTTGAATATTTATCTTGATTTGAATATTTCCATACCGCAGGCAGTATTGGGTGATACGATAGAAGTAGATACGATCTGGGGCAAAAAGAGTATTTCAATAGAACCTGGCACGCAAAGCGGTTCTCAAGTTCTACTAAAAGGCGAAGGCGTAGAAGTAGAAGGCGCAAAAGGTAATCAAATCATAAACATAAATGTTGAGATACCAAAAAAATTAACTCCAAAGCAAAGAGAGCTCATGGAAGAATTTGCAAAAGAAATGGGTCAGCCGCACTCTTTTAGTCAAGAAAAAAATATTTTTAAGCGTTTTTTTGGCCAGTAAACATCATTAAAAATTTATAATCCACGGATAGCTTTGATAAATTGTATTTAAGAATCATTATATTGAGCAAAAAGTTTAAAATATTAGCTAAAAGTATTGAAAGCCATATACCGTTTAATGACATATACATAGATAAAAAGTAAGCAAGTGGTAGCTGGAACAAAAAAAGACTAAAAAAATTCATTATACTAGGTAAAAATGTGTTACCGCAAGACATAGTAATGCGGTTTGCAATTGAACCCATAGCAAAAAATGGGTAGCTTAAAGCAAAATATATCATAGCATTTTTTGATATTTCAAAACATTGGCTTTGAGAAGTAAAGATTCCTATTATGCTGCCAGAAAATAAAAATAATAAAAGATCTAAAAAACTTATAAAGGCTGTACCTAATAAAAGCGATTTTTCAACACCTTCTTTGACAAATGGCCAGTTTTTTGAGCCAATGTTTTGACCAACAATAACGGCTGCAGCATTTGATATCCCAAAAATCATAAATAGCAAAATCTGATAAATACGCGTTACAATACTGTAGCTTGATATTGCAATTTGTGAATGTATAGCAATGATTTTTATAATTAAAAGCATACTTAAAATCCTTATCATTAAGTGAAACGAAGCAAATATACTTTTGCTTAAAAGTTGTTTGATAAGTTGTATGTCAATATCAAATATGAACCTTAATTTTGTTTTCGAGATAACATAAACTTGAAGCAATATACCCACAAACATAGAGCATATTGTTGCAAGCGCTGCGCCTTTTACGCCCATTTTTAAAACAAATATCAATAAAGGGTCTAGTGCTATGTTGATTATTGTTGCAACAAGCATTATAATAAGCGTTTTATTTGGCAAAGACATGCTTTTTAGTGTTGAGCTGTTTAATCCGAATGCAAATGATATTGGAAGTCCCAAAATCGAAACGCTTAAAAATTCCTTTGCAAAAACCAGTGTAGCCCCTTTTAACCCAAGAAGCGCTAATATATTATCCAAAAAAGGATAAAGCATAATTGACATAACTGAAAATGCTACCATTACAATTAAAGCATTTGAGTAAACAATATTTGCCCTGTTATAGTTTTTTGCACCCCAGCTTTGTGTAAAAAAAATTGATGAAGCTATAGAAATACCAATTGTCAAAGCAGATATTAACATCAACAGTATACTTGAAGACACCAAAGCGCCTATTGCGCTGTAGCTAATTTTAGAAACGAAAAATGTATCGACAAGGTTAAAAACAGTTTGTAAATTACTTTCTATTATCATTGGGATAGAAAGCCCTATTAGGCTTTTTATAATGGGGTCTTTTGTAGGTTCTATGTTAGCCAATTTATTGTGTGTAGTATTTTAACACATCTGCTCTTTTTCTTGCATCTATAATTTTTCTTTCTATATTGTTTCTAATCCAGGATCCATCTAACCATTCTATGGGGTTTACATAATATCCATCAATTAGCATGCCAAAATGCAAATGATCCCCAACTGCAAGACCTGTTGTATCTGTGTGGGCGATTATTTGACCCTTTTGAACAAACTCTCCCTTTTTAACTAAAAAATCCTCCAAATGACCATATAGGCTGAATATTCCAAGACCGTGGTCTATTAAAATACAATTCCCATAAACGCCAATGCGACCAGTATACACTACAATACCTGAGTTTGCCGCTGGGACTTTTGCGTGCGCAATACTAGCAAAATCAACACCCATATGGTATTCGTCCGTTAAAGGCTTATTATTATAATAAAATGTCCTGTAATCTCCAAAATATGCCATAACTGCAGAAGAGGGTAGTTGCAAAAATGCTCCTTTAAATAATATTTGATCTGTATGGACAGAATTTGCTATTTTAGCAATTTGTTCATTGTTTTGTCTTTCTACTTTGTTTATAACTAAATCAAAAGCTTTTGCTGGATCTTGTTTGTTAAAATCTATATGCTCTTGCTCTAGTAACCTATAAACTTTTGTTTCAATAAAGTGTGTATCTACATTTACATCAGTTTTTTTGTTTTTAAAAGATTCATAATATACCGGCACATGAACAAAAATTTCATTTCCAGCATTATTTTGTGCTACTATGGATGTATCCCAATTTTTTTGAGCGCAGAATGGGTATGTAAAAAAAGTAATATAGGTATCTGGATGATTTGTAAATTTATCAGCCCTAAAGCATCGAAATTTTGCGATTTTGCCGTCTGCATATTTAACCTGCAGGTAAACATTTTTTAGACCAATTTTGTCATTTGCATAAAACAACACAACCGCTGACCCACCTTCTAGAATATTAGCTGCATCATTAAGCAAAATAACCTTAGGATAATGGTTATACACCGTAACTTGTTTTTCAATTTTCTTTTTAAAACCAAGAGAAAAATTGTTGTGCGAAAAATCTGTTACCTCGATTACAAATTTTGCTGGACCATCTGGAAGTTTTTGGTTTAGTTTAAATTTTAGGGGGAAATTATAAGTATCTTTGGTTTCAAATATTTTATCGTATAGAGAAATTTTCGTATTCATAGTATATGTGTAAATATTTATTTCTTTTATTGGGTATTTAGAATCCTTAATAGTAATATCTAAGCTTTTATCAGAGCTAAAATACTCATTTGGATATATTATATTAACTTGTATGGGGTTTTTTACAAAAAACGGCGTGTAGTGATAAACTGCGTAGGCACAAACCAAAACTATAAAAATAAATAATAATTTTGAACCAAGACCCTTTCTCTTTTTCTTTTTTAAGTAAAAAGTATCTCTCATCTTATACTCCTTGTTATATCCTTTTGAAGTTTTAAATTTTGTGTTGATATACAAATTGTTTTATATATATTTGATTTGTGTATTAGCTCATTCGAAAGGCGATTTAAATAAGGTAGGCTCCTTAGCACAATTGATAGTACGGCAATTAAAAATACTGCTTTAAAAAGACCAAAAAGTGCACCAAGTATCCTATCTATGCTTGTTAGTTTCATTTTTCTTGAGGCACTTTGGCTTAGGAAACTAATAAGACTTATTAAAGTATATATAATAATAAACATTACAATAAAGCTTATTAAGCTTGCAAGCATATAAGATACATTCAGCGCTTTTTCTATAGGAACTGTTATAACACTGTGATATATCACAGATAAGTACAAACCTAAAATTACAGCTACAAGTTTGAAAAATTCCTTTATAAAACCGTGCAAGTAACCCAATATTAAAAGTCCCAAAATAAATGCACCAAAAATAAAGTCTGCCATTATCCTACCATTACAGTTTTGAAATTGGAATAAATAACGCGCCCTTTTTTAAATCCCTTTGGTTTTTTTACAAACTTAACAAATGTGTAATCCACTTCAATTTTATCATTTGTACCCAACTTTTCTCTTATTTTTTGAGCACATTGCTCTAGTAGACTTTTATCTATTTGTTGTAATCGTTTTGGGTTTTTTAATATTAAATGTGGGCCTGGTATGCTTTTTGGGTGCATCCATATGTCTTCTTTGGAGGCGTTTTTTAGGACCAAGTCATTGCCTTTTGCGTTTTTGCCTAAGTAAACATCAAAACCAAGTATATTAAAATGCTCATAAGAGATAGCATCAGTGGGTATGACTTTTGGGTTGGTTTTTTTATTAAACAAAAATTTGACATCTTTTGGATCAATTTTGTTATTTAGTAACTGTTTTTTTATTTGTAATAAATAAGCGTGTTCTTGTTTTGTTTGGTTTAATAGAGACTCTAATATATTTTTAGCGTTTTTGTACTTTTTGTAAAGCTTGTAATAAGTATTTATATTATCTTGAATTGTTTTTTTGGTGTTAATAGGTATTTGTATCTTATTTTCAGCCCCGGGTGGAGTTAAATAAACTAAATCACTGTACAATTCAATTGAGTTAATGTTAGCTAAAAGTGTATCGGCGTATAATTTCCATTTTTTAGCATCTTGGGCTTTTTGTATATCAATGCCTATTTTTTTAATTTTGTCATTTAATTTATTTATTTTTTTCTCAATTAAATTAATGGTTTTTGTATTGTTTGTACTAGATTGCGTATTTTGTGTAAAAATTTGATAAAATAAGTTTTTTTCATCGATATTGGATACATCTAAACCAAAATCAAACAAAAATGGGTATACAAATGATTTTTCGCCTAAAGTATACTTGAATAGGGAATCGTAAGGTTTTCTTACGACTTCTATAAATCTCTCTATATTTTCTTGTGTGATAAATTTTTTAGTGAAGTTATCTATACCTAAGATATTGTCTTTGTTAAGAGCCTTTTTAAGAACATCAATATCGTCTATAGTAATATCAAGCATCCTGTGTGGTTTTTTGTAAATTCTATTTGGTAGTATTTGTCTTGCGTTTATTAACCGGTAGGCTTCTATTATTTTTTGATTTGAGTCGGTCAGTATGAGATTTCCATTTCTGCCCGCTATTTCAAATATTAAAAGATAACGATTTTCTATATCAAGCCTTTTATCTAATAAATGTAAAATTAAAACACGCTCAATGCCACAAAAGTCTACATCGGTAATTTTGAGTTTGTTTAATTTTTTTTGCAGGTTTACCGCAAAAGCATTTTGCGTTTTTTCAATTGTGTAGTTGCCAAAAAATAAAGCGCTTGGCGAATCTAATTTAAAAAAAATCGATAAACCACTGTCTAAATTTAATACAACAGTATTAAAACTAGAGTCTACACGAGTGATTTTTTGTCCTATGACATTTTTTTTTATTTTTGTTGCATAGTAGTTAAATAAAAAATTATTCATAAGCCAAATAAACTCCTCAAGATGAGGAGTTTATTTTTTTCTCTCGCCGAGCCTTTTTTTCTTAAGAGCCTTTTTGCGAGCGGCTAGTGCTTTTTTCTTTTTCTTTTCGCTGGGTTTTTCATAGTGTTCTCTTTTTTTTATTTCAGAGAGAATACCTGCGCGCTCACACTGTTTTTTGAATCGCTTAAAGGCTTCTTCAAAAGATTCATTGTCCCTGACATAGATACCTGGCAAACAGATCACCCCTTTACTATTTAAACTTAAAATACATTATATTAAAAAAAAGAGATTGGGTCAACATCAAAGTTTAAGTTTTTATCGTAAAGATTATTTGCTATAAAATCAAGTGTTGCAAATATTTCGTTTGATTTGATAATAATATGGTACCTGTGTTTATTTTTTATCTTATCAATAGGGCATTTTGTTGGTCCAAGAAAGTTAACGTTGCCATTTTTTAGGATTTCTGAACATTTTTGTATGTTTTGTTTTGCAAGTTGCTCGTTTGGGTTTTGAGAAATTATTCTAATTAGATGCGAAAATGGTGGGTAGTTAAGCGATTTTCTTATTTTTATTTCTTCATTCAAAAAACCCTCATAATCATTGTTTTTAACAAAAATTTCTAATCTAGGTGGTAGTTTTGACTCAATAATAACTCTACCTTGCTCTTTTCGACCGCTTCTTCCTGCCGTTTGTATAATCAGTGATAAAGCTTTTTCATCAACCCTGAAATCTGGTAAAGCAAAAATAGATTCAATGTTAGAGATAATTACGAGCTTTATTTTTTCTATGTCATAGCCTTTTGATATCATGCTCGTGCCTACTATGATATCAATTTTGCCATCCAGCAGGTTTGAAACTATGCTGTGCGTATTCTTTTTTGATGAAGCTGTATCTCTATCTAAGCGCTCAATGTTTATATTACCAAAATTCTCACGCAAAAAATCTTCCATTTTTTGCGTTCCTGTGCCAATGTCTTTTATATTGTAACTTGTACAATTTGGACATTGTTTTGGTATATCAAAACTTGACTCACAAAAATGGCATTTTAGGTCTTTTGTTTTTTTGTGGTAAACAAGCGATACATTGCAGTTTGGGCATCTAAAAATATATCCACAATCGCTGCAAACCAAAAAATGTGCAAAACCGCGTCTATTAACTAAAATTGCACAGGTTTGGTTATTTGAAATTGAATTTTTTATAGCTTCCATTGATTGTGTGCTTAAAAACGTATTGTGTGATTTTGCAAATTCAATTGTAGGTAGCTGGCAGTTGTTGACACGATTTTGCAATCTAAATAGGTTGAATTTTTTTGTTATCGCTGCTTTATAGTAAGTTTCAACTGTGGGTGTTGCGCTTGATAGTATTACTGGAATATTGAGCTGTTTTGCCCTGTATATTAATAAATCTTTAGCATTATAAGATGGCGTATTTTCTTGTTTATATGAATCATCGTTTTCTTCATCTACAACAATTAAGCCTGTATTTGATAAATCTGCAAATGCGGCTGAGCGGGTGCCTAATAATACCCTTTTTTCTTGCGTTCTAAATAAATTCCACTCAATAAACTTCTGTTTAGGCGTTAATTGAGAGTGGAACAACCCAACTGTATCGAGAAATTTTTCTTCAAAAATCCTTTTGTATTGATTTGTAAGAGAGATCTCAGGTACTAGCACAATGGCATTTTTGCCCTTTTGCACAACATCCCTTATTAAATGTAAAAAGATTTCCGTTTTACCAGAGCCCGTAACGCCAAAGATTAAATTGACGCTAAATTTATCTAGATTTATTGATTCGTATATGTGTTTTTGTTCATCGTTAAGTTTAAAGAATTTCTCATGGTTTATTTGAGTTTTTGTGTTATTTTCAAAATTAACAGGTTCTTGCAAATAAACTTTTGAGGGTAGGGCATTTTTTAAAATAAGTCCTTTGGGGCACAAATAGTAATAGCTTGCAAAGTTTATCGTTTTTATTAATTCTTGAGTAATTATAGGTTTATCATCAAGTATAGATATAATCTCTTTTACTTCAGATACATCAGTTTGAGATATTTTTTCAAAAACAATACCTACTTTTTTTCTGTTATTAAAATCTACCAATACTCTTGTGCCAATTTGGATATCTTGATTACTTTTGTATGTAAAGCTTTTACTCAAAGCGATGTTGAATAATATTCCATAGTAATTCATAGATAAAATTTTATCACAAAACTGTTTAAAACAAAACAGGTTAGTTTTTATCTTTTGGGTTTACTTCTTCTATTTGAATGTGTAAAAACGTTTTATTGTAGGTTTTTTCAAAGTAGTCTGATAAATCTTTGTTGCCAAGTTGCTTAAATGCGTCAATATAGTACTTTAATACTTGTTTTAGGTGCGCTTTATCATTTTTATCTTTGCTTTTTGATAACTCTTTTACCCATTCTTTGCATATTTGCGCGCCTTTGGTTTTGTCAATTTGGTACTCAACTAAACCCATCATATCGCAACCCGGTAGGTAATTATTATAGCAAGCACCAGAAAAATATATAAATGCATTTTTATACTCGCCTTTTTTTAGAAGTTCGATAGCTTGGCTATAAAGCATTTGCCCATTTGAAGCTTCTTTTGAGTAAACTTTTATACTTAATACTAACAGGAAAACGGCAACAATTAAAAAAAATTTCACAAATTGTATAATAAACTAATTTTTTAAGAATCTCAATATTTAAAAAAAAGGGAGGGTACCCTCCCTTTTTTTAGCTTGCAGGCAGTAGTGTTTTGAGCAATATTGTAACTAAAACAACAAAAATTAGTGCTAAGACCCCAATTACATATTGCATAGAATATTCTTTCGATTCTGTACGGTTTTTGTTTACATAAGATACCATATATTGCATAAAACCCATAAAAAAACCGCCTATTAATATCGTTATTATAAATGAAACTAATGTATTTGTGTTAAATAACGTATGCCAATAAACTTGACCTAAATCACTTGAAATATAAAAAT
>JBFWJP010000046.1:0-8724 GCA_050253135.1 Desulfurella sp.
GTTCAATTTTACTTATAGCTTGCTTAGAAAATGCATGAGCCTTGATGCTTAATTTTTTAGATAAATTCCCGTTTCCAAGAATTTTTATCAATTTATTGCCACTAACTAACCCTTTAGATATAAGTAGTTCAATTGTAACCTGTTCATTGTCAGTAAAGTGTTTATCTAAGGTATTGAGATTTACAATGTCATACTCTAGTTTAAAATTATTTTTAAATCCTCTTTTGGGCAACCTTCTATAGATAGGTGTCTGTCCGCCTTCATAATACACAGGTAAATGTCCATGACCACTCCTAGCCCTTTCACCTTTATTGCCTTTGCCTGCTGTTGTGCCATAACCACTTGCATCACCTCGCCCAATTCTTTTAGCCTTTTGTACTATTTTCGGTAATTCATATAACTGCATATTAATCTCCTTATTCAACTTCTTCTACTTTAACCATATAGTATAATTTTCGAATCATTCCCCTGATGTGCGGTGTATCTTTTCTTAGAACAAACTGATTTGGCCTTTTTAAACCCAAAGACATTGCTACTTTTTTCATTTTATCCTTTTGTCCAATATAGCTTTTTGTCATAGTTATTTTAAGAGTCATTGCACTAGTCCCCTTCCTTCAAATATTTCTTCTTTGCTCTTTAATAATTTAAGAGCCTTAATAACTGCATTAGCTAAATTAAATGGATTGTTTGAGCCAATGGATTTTGTAACTATATTTTTAATACCACATGCTTCCAAAATATATCTTGCAGTATTGCCTGCAATTACGCCTGTACCTGCTTGTGCTGGCTTCAACAACACTACGCCAGAACCTTGTTTAACCTGAACTATATGTGGTATGCTGCCATCTTTTGTAATAGGCACTTTAAACATTTCTTTTTTAGCTTTTTCTACAGCTTTTTTTATAGCCTCCGAAACTTCTTTTGATTTACCAAGTGCAATGCCTACTTGACCATTTGAATCGCCTACTACAACTAATGCATTAAACCTAAATCTTCTACCGCCTTTTACTACCTTAGCAACTCTTCCAACTTTAATTACATATTCTTGAAAACCTTTATCCACTTAAACCTCCTAAAATATCAAACCGCCTTCTCTTGCAGCATCTGCTAAGGCTTTAACTTTGCCGTGATACAAGTAGCCATTTCTATCAAAAACAACATTTGATATGTCCTTTTCCGTTGCTTTTTTAGCTAAAAGCGCTCCGACTAATTTTGCAGTTTCAATATTACAACCTTTAACTTTGCCTTTTAATTGATTATCCAAACTTGAAGCACTCACAATTGTGCTACCACTTGCATCATCAATAATTTGAGCATATATATGATTTAAGCTTTTAAATATACACAACCTGGGTTTTTCTAATGTACCTCTAATTTTATACTTCAAACGAACTTTTCTTGCTAATCGAAGTTTATTTCTACTGCGCTTCTTTAACATTCAACCTCCTATTTTCCTGCAGCTTTACCAGCTTTCCTTCTGACTTTCTCATCTTTGTATCTAATGCCTTTACCTTTGTATGGTTCAACTTTTTTAAATGCCCTCATGTCAGCTGCAACCTGACCAACTAAATATTTGTCGATCCCAGATATTATTAAGTTTGTGCCTGTTTTATCAACTTCCACAGTTATACCATCTGGTATTGGGTAAAAAATTTCATGAGAAAATCCAAGATTTAGCTTAACTTTCTTTGATTCGACGCTTGCCTTATAACCTACGCCCTCTATTATCAATTCTTTTTTAAAACCATTAGTTACGCCTGTAACAGCATTTGCAATTAAACTCCTGTATAAACCGTGAAAAGCGTTTGCTTTTTTATTTTCCTCATTAATGTTCTTAACAATTAAAGTATCACCTTCTTTTATTACTTCAATAAATTCTGGTTTAAAAGTTTGTTTTATAACACCTCTTGGACCTTTAATTGTAATATTGTCCTTTTCTATATTCAAATCGACATTTTTTGGTATATCTATAATTTTTTTTCCTATACGAGACATAATTTCCTCCTAAAACAGCTCACAAATTAACTCCCCGCCAAGTTTTCTCTTTTTTGCCTGATAGGTTGTCATAACACCCTGGTTTGTTGATATAATACCCATACCCAAACCACTCATAACAGGTTTTATGTCTTGCGACTTAACATATATTCTTCTCGATGGTTTACTTATAATCTTAATAGTACTTAATACCGGATTTTTTCGTTTTTCATCTAGATATTTTAATTCTACTTTTATTTGTGTTTTTAAAGGGTCAATAATTTCATAATTTTTTATATAACCTTCTTTTTTCAATATCTCGCATACATTTTTCACCACACTATTACCATATATTACTACTTCGGTTTTTTTTGTTGACAGTGCGTTTTTTATAGCCGATAATGAATCACTAATTCTATTCATTGTTACTCCTTACCAACTAGACTTGGTTATACCAGGAATTTCTCCCTTGGAAGCCAAATTTCTAAAACAAATTCTACAAATGCCAAAATCCCTAATATAACCCCTTGATCTTCCGCATATATTGCACCTATTTTTAGCTCTTACTTTAAATTTTGGACTTTTTTTAGATTTTTCAATCATTGCCTTTCTAGCCATTAAACCTCCTAACTTGCTTTAGCAAAGGGCATACCAAAAGCTTTTAACAATTCGAAAGCTTCCTCGTCGCTCTTTGATGTGGTAACAAAAGAAATGCTTATTCCATGCATTTTAAGTATTTTATCGTAGTTAATCTCTGGGAAAATCAACTGCTCTGTAATCCCAAGAGTGTAATTCCCACGACCATCAAAATTCTTTTTAGAAACACCTCTAAAATCTCTAATTCTTGGCAAACTAAAACTAATAAAACGTTCTAAAAACTCATACATCCTATCCTTTCTCAATGTTACTTTGCAACCTATTGTTTGGCCTTTTCTTAGCTTAAAATTTGCAATAGAGTTCTTTGCTCTAGTAATTACACCTTTTTGACCAGTAATAGCAGCGATCTCTTCAAGTGCTGAATCCAATATTTTTATATCTGTTGCACCTTCTGCCATACCGACATTCAATACAATTTTCTCTAGTCTAGGAACCTGCATAACATTCTTGTAGGAAAATTTCTGCATCATATATGGTATTACATTTTCCATATAGTATTTTTTCATATTTGATATATACAACTTAGGACCTCCGACATTATATGGTTTCGTTGCATTTCTGACAAACCCTTACTTTTGTGCCATCATCTAAAAATTTACTTGCAATACGAGTAGGTTTATTACAATGAGGACATACTAACATTATATTAGATATATCAATAGGTGCTTCTTTCTCTATTATACCACCTTTAGATGTTTGCGTAGCTTTTTCGTGTTTTTTTATAATTTTCACGCCTTCAACTATTACTCTATTCTTTTTTGGGACAAAGGATATAATTTTTCCTGTTTTTCCTTTATCTTTGCCGGTTATTACCTTAACCAAGTCACCTTTTTTAAGTTTAGTTTTCATGTTTGAATAAACATTAGCCATAATTTAACTCCTTATAGAACCTCTGGCGCAAGAGATATAATCTTCATAAAGTCTTTCATTCTGAGCTCTCTCACCACTGGTCCAAAAATTCTTGTCCCTATAGGCTCTTTTTGATTATTGATTATCACTGCTGCGTTTTCATCAAATCTGATATATGAGCCATCATCTCGTCTAAATTCTTTTTTGGTTCTCACAATTACTGCCTTAACAACATCGCCTTTTTTTACTTTGCCATTTGGTATAGCTTCTTTAACAGACGCCACTATAATATCCCCAACATAAGCGTATCTTCTTTTTGATCCGCCAAGAACCTTTATACACATTATCTTTTTTGCTCCAGAATTATCTGCTGATTTTAGCATTGTAAAAGGTTGTATCATATTTCCTCTCCTAACCCAACATATCGTTGCACAATTTTAAGCAACCTAAAGCTTTTTTCTTTCGATATAGGTCTGCAGCTTATAAACTGAACAACGTCACCCACTTTTGACTCATTTTGTTCATCATGAATCTTGAATTTTTTTGTTTTTTTAACATACTTTTTAATCTTTGGGTGTAATTTATATTCCTCAACTCTAACTACTCTAGTTTTATCCATCTTGTCGCTTATAACAACACCTTCTCCAATAAACTTGCTCATAATCCTTTCTCCAATTCCTTAACTCTTGTTAGAACGCGTGCTAAATCTTTTTTTAGATTTTTAATTCTTTTAGGATTTTCTAATTGTTCAAAACCTTTTTTTAGCCTTAATCTCATAAGCTCTTCCCTTACCTTTTGCTCTGATTCTTTTAAGGCTTTTATATCTAATTCTTTAACATCATGTTTCTTCATAGCCACTCCCCGCTTTTTACAAATTTTGTACTGATATTAAGTTTAGAAGCAGCTAACTCAAATGCACTTTTAGCAAGCTCTTCACTAACACCACCAATTTCATACAAAATCCTTCCGGGCTTTATGACGCAAACCCATTTCTCAATAGATCCTTTTCCTTTTCCCATTCTTGTCTCTGCAGGTTTTTTGGTAAGAGGAAAATCAGGAAATATTCTAATCCAAACTTTTCCTTGATGTTTAAGCCTTCTATTTATGGCAACCCTCGCCGCTTCTATTTGGTTACTTGTTATTTCACCTCTTCCTATTGCTTTTAGCCCAAACTCACCAAAAGCAAGCTGGCTTCCTCTTTTTGTTAAACCTTCTACGCCGTGTCGGTTGCGTTGGTATTTTCTAAATTTCGTTTTCTTTGGCATTAACATAAAACAACTCCTTTAATCCATTACATAGCCTTTAAATACCCAAACTTTTATACCTATTATGCCAGCCGTTGTCAAACTTTCAGCAAACCCGTAGTCGATATTTGCTCTAAGCGTGGTAAGCGGTACCCGACCTTCCTTTAGCCACTCTGTTCTTGCCATCTCAACTCCACCTAATTTGCCAGCACACTGTATCTTTATCCCTTGAGCGCCTTTTCTTTGAGCTAAGTACGCTGCTTTTTTCATTGCTCTTCTAAAGTGTGTTCTCTTTTCGATTTGTAAAGCAATATTTTCTGCTATCAACTGTGCGTCAGTTTCAGGTGTATTGACTTCTCTAATATTTACTGATACTTCTGACTTAGTTAAGTCATTAACAAAGTTCTTAATTTTTTCAACTTCAGAGCCTTTTTTGCCTATTAAAATGCCTGGTCTTGCTGCATATATATTTAGTGTTAACTTGTTCATTTTTCTTTCTATTTCGATATTTGAAATACCGGCATAATACAGCTTCGCTTTAACTTCCTTTCGTATCTTTTGGTCTTCTAATAACTTGTCCTTAAAATCGCTTTTTGCAAACCATTTTGATGACCAGCTTTTTATTATGCCCAATCTTAATCCAATCGGGTTAACTTTTTGACCCAAAACCCACCTCCTTTGCCAACACAAGTTTTATGTTTGTACTTCTCTTTATGATCTTCCCTGCGCGTCCCATAGCCATTGGTCTGTATCTTTTTAACCTTATGCCATCATCTGCGCAGATTGTTTTAACATAAAATTTATTAGGGTCTTCACCTTTTTCTAGACAACCCGCAATAGCTGATTCCAACAATTTTGAAAGAATAAAAGCGCTTTTTTTAGGAACAAGTTTCAATATAGATACAGCATCACTTGCTTTTTTGCCTTTTATTAAACTTGTTACTTGTCTAACTTTAATGGGCGATATCCTTGCCCTTGACAACTTTACCGTATGCTCCATTGCCTACCCCCATGATTTGTTTATCAAAATAAACTACTTACCTATTTTCTTTTGAACCACGCCTTTGTGACCTTTAAAAGTCCTAGTTGGCGAAAATTCACCCAGTTTGTAGCCGACCATATTTTCTGTAACATATACAGGTACAAATTTTCTGCCGTTGTGAACTCCAAAAGTCAGGCCAACGAACTCAGGCACAATAACACTTCGTCTCGACCATGTTTTTATTATAGTTTTTTTGCCTTCTGATTTTGCTTGAGTAGCTTTTTTAAGTAACTTTTCGTCAACAAATGGGCCTTTTTTTACTGATCTTGCCATCTAACCCCCTAATTAATTCTCTTAATGATAAATTTATCTGTACGTTTATTGTGCCTTGTTTTGTAACCTTTTGTTGGTTTACCCCAAGGTGTTACCGGCGTTCCACCAGTACCTGTTTTACCCTCTCCACCGCCATGAGGATGATCAATTGGGTTCATTGCCACACCTCTAATGTGTGGTCTTTTTCCCATGTGCCTTATTCTTCCTGCTTTACCATAGTTTATATTACTTTGTTCAATATTGCCAACCTGTCCAATAGTAGCGTAGCAATCAGCCAACACATATCTCATCTCACCACTTGGCAATTTTATGGTAACATACTTGCCTTCTTTTGCCATTAACTGAGCAAAGGTACCAGCACTTCTAGCTAACTTACCTCCACCTTTAACTTTCAATTCTATATTGTGAATAAAGCTTCCAACGGGTATTTTTCTTAATGGAAGAGCATTTCCTACTTTTGGCTCAACATTCTCGCCAGCTTGCACTTTATCATTTACATTTAAACCTAAAGGAGCCAAAATATACCTTTTTTCACCATCTTTATAAGACAATAAAGCTATTCTGGCAGTTCTATTTGGATCATATTCTATAGCTTTAACTACTGCATCTATATCTCTTTTATCTCTTTTAAAGTCAATGATACGATACAGATTTCTAGTTCCTCCGCCCCTAAACCTTATTGTTATATGTCCTTTATTATTTCTACCAGAATTCTTTTTCAAAACTACAGTTAGAGATTTTTCAGGTTCTGTCTTAGTTATTTCACTAAAATCACTACCACTTTTAAATCTCATACCGTTTGTAACTGGTTTAAAGAACTTTATTCCCATACTGTCCCCTTTTTATAAATTTATACTGTAGCCCTCTTTGAGCGTGACTACACATTTTTTTTTCGAATTTTTTTTGCCTATTACATTCCTAAAAACCTTTATTTTCCCCTTAGAGTTAAGCACATTTACATCATTAACTTTTACATTAAAAATAGACTCAACTGATTTTTTTATTTCAGACTTGGTAGCATCAGCTAGAACATAAAACTCGTATTTATTAAACTCTTGCATCATCAGAGCTTTTTCTGAAACTACTCGGCCTTGAATAATACTCCACTTATCCATTGGCAAATCTCCTGCTTAATTTTTCAAAAATATCCTTTGTGGTTACAACTTTTGGAAACCTTATTAAATCATAAACATTAACACTATCAACATTTCTAACCCCGACTAATTTCAAATTCCTTAGCGACAGATAAGTGTTCACCATGTTTTTATCTAAAATGAATAAGGATTTTTCTGCATCAAGCTTTTTTACTAATTCAGAGGCTAATTTTGTCTTTGGCGTTTCAAAATTTAAATCGTTAAGAACCAAAAGAGTTTTTGCCTCAATATGATCCATTAACACTTCCAAAAAAGCTTTCCTTTTTTCTTTTTTATTTATTTTCAATTCAAAATCAGTTTTTGGCTTTGGACCAAAAATAACACCACCACCTCTAAACAAAGGTGACCTAATTGAGCCAGCTCTAGCCCTACCTGTGCCTTTTTGCTTCCATGGTTTCTTACCACCGCCTGAGACTTCGCCTCTTGTTTTAGTCGAAGCATTCCATTGTCTTTTATTTGCCAGTAAAACTCTTACTACTCTATTTACAACAACATCTGGCTTCTTCGACGGTTTATAATTAAGCTCAAAATCAATTTCCCCAACCTTATTAATATCTTTATCAAAATATTCTATTTTCATTGTTATTTCTCCTTCTTGCTTAATAAGGTGACATAAGAACCCTTAGAACCAGGCACAGCGCCACTTACAGCTATAATATTTTTTTCTTTATCAACAAAAAGAACTTTTAGGTTTTTTACTGTAACACGCTCATTTCCTAAATGTCCCGGCATTTTTTTACCTTTTATAACCCTACCTGGCCATTCTCTATTTCCGATTGAGCCTACTCTTCTATTAAACATTGATCCGTGACCACCTGGACCACCGGCAAAATTATGTCTTTTCATTACACCAGCAAAGCCCTTACCCTTTGATGTACCTACAACATCAACTTGGTCACCTACATTGAAAATATCAATTTCGATTTTATTACCCAATGTAAAATCATTTGTATCTTTAATCTTAAACTCTTTTAGATATTTTTTGGGTGTAGTGTTTGATTTTTTCAAATGGCCAACTTGTGCTTTTGTTATTCTTGTTTCTTTAGTATCAATAAAACCGACCTGAATAGCATCATACCCATCATTATCTTTAGTCTTAATTTGTGTAACAACGGCAGGTTCTGCTTCCAAAACTGTCACAGCAACTGCATTACCTTCTACAAAAATCCTAGACATCCCAATTTTTTTTGCAATCAGTCCTAACATGTCTTACTCCTATAATCTATATATCAAGAGGCAGTGAAACCAAAAGGTTTTTACCTCTTTTTAAGTTTTAAAGTTTAACCTCTACGTCTACACCAGCGGACAAATCGATTTTCATCAAAGCATCAACTGTTTGTTGAGTAGCTTCGTCTATCTCTAAGAGTCTTTTGTGAACTCTCATTTCAAATTGCTCCCTTGAGGTTTTATTAACATGAGGTGATCCTAACACTGTGTATCTTGAAGTATCAGTTGGCAGTGGTATTGGTCCTCTTATGGTTGCCCCAGTTCTTTTAACAGTTTCAATTATATCTTTTACAGATCTATCCAA
>JBFWJP010000047.1:0-8246 GCA_050253135.1 Desulfurella sp.
TCAAAATTACCAACAGGTTGGTGGTTGTGGACTACAAAGATAAATTTTTTCATTCCTGCACCATCCAGTAAAAAATTTTTAATTTTAAGGGCAATAAATTAGCGATATTTGTGCTTTTGTACAACTTGTCTAAATCATACAAAATAGATATTAAACTTTCAAGTCTTTTTTTACCCAATGCACTAACAATCCTTTTATAGTAAGTTTTTGATAAATCAGTCACATTGTATAACTCTAAAAAAGCATTAAAAAAAATTGTAGAAAGTGTTGAAATAAGAACCAAAGGATGATCATTGTATTTGCCTAAAAATGTACTAAATAGTTCAAAATTATTACCTACAATAGCATCAACTGCTTCAAAGTTTGACAGCTCTTTTTCTAAAAAATCAATTTCATCACAATTTACAGACAAAGACAGTTTTTCGACAAGTAAGTAAAGTGCTGTAGCATTAGAATAAAATGAACTGCTGCTGATTTTTTCAATAAGGTTTAAATCAATATGTTCTAGTCTATTTTTTAAATATGCTTTAATTTCTTGTGACTTAAGTCGTCTAAAGTTTACAATTGAATCTGATTTTAGTTTATCGGAACATTTTATAGGATCTAAGATTATTATATTTTCAGAATTTTTAATATCAATTAACTGATCAAGCTCAAAATTTAGTCTAAGATGCTTAATAGTTTTTTGACCAAACAAATCAATGCAACACAAACGGCTTAGTTCTTGAGAAAACTCTCTAAAAGACATATATGTATATTTTTGGACACTTAAACCGAGTGATTTTGATAATCTTTCAATGTATGTATGCTTTAAAAAATAATCATCACTATTAAATATATACAGATTTCTTACTTTTTTGTCAAAAATCTCTTTTTTTAGCTCGTCTTGATTCATATGAATAATTTACAAAAGCTTTAATAAGCGGGTGAGGGTTTAGTGGCCTTGATTGGAACTCCGGATGAAATTGTACTGCAATAAAAAACGGGTGATTTTTAAGTTCGATAATTTCTACAAGCTTATCATCTGGACTTTTACCACTAAATACAATCCCAGCTTCTTCAAACGCTTTAAGATAATCGGTGTTAAACTCGTATCTATGTCTGTGCCTTTCGTATATAAGAGTTTGGTTGTATATTTTGTGAGCAAGCGTGTTCTCTTCAATAACACACGGGTAGCTTCCAAGCCTCATAGTACCACCAAGTTGTTTGTTGCTACCTTCGATATAAACACCGTCTTTGACCCACTTGTCGGCAATGTGTATAACTTTGTTTGGGCTTGTTTCGTCAAACTCTTGCGAGTTGGCATCTAATTTTAGTACATTTCTAGCAAACTCTATAACAGCAGCTTGCATACCAAGACAAATCCCAAGATATGGTATGCTGTTTTCCCTTGCGTATTGGATAGCTAATACTTTACCATTAATGCCTCTTGAGCCAAAACCTCCTGCAACTAAAATTCCATCAACACCACTAAGTAAGCTCACACCGTCTTTTTCTAATTCTTCGGAATCTATCCAACGTAAACTCACCCTTATATTTAAATTACCGCCACAGTGAACAAAAGATTCTATTAAACTTTTATAAGCTTCTTTTAACGACACATACTTACCAACAAAAGCAATTTCTACAGTATCTTTTGGATATTTTATAGAATGAACCATTTTCTTCCACTCGTTTATATCAACTCCGGTATCTGGCAAATCAAGCTTGGATAAAACAGCCGAATCAAGATTTTCCTGGTTTAAAGCAACAGGTACTTCATAAACTGTATCTACATCGCATGCATTAATTACATCTTTTTTGTCAACGTTGCAAAACAGAGCTATCTTTTGCTTCAAAGAATCATCGAGTGCAATTTCACTTCTTGCAATAATAATATCTGGCTGTATACCTAAAGACTGTAGTTCTTTCACGCTATGCTGTGTGGGTTTTGTTTTGAGCTCATCTGTAACCTTAATGTAGGGTACCAATGTAACATGTATAAAAACAGCATTTTTGCTCCCAAGTTCTAATTTTAGCTGCCTTATTGCTTCTAAATACGGCAACCCTTCAATATCGCCTATTGTTCCACCTATCTCAACAAGCAAAATATCTTTATTTAATGCTGCCTTTTTAATGCGATTCTTTATTTCATCTGTAATATGGGGTATAACTTGCACGGTAGCACCTAAATAATCGCCTCGGCGTTCTTTTTCTATTACGCTGTAATATACTTGACCTGTTGTAAAGTTATTGTCTTTAGTTAGTTTTAATCCTGTAAAACGCTCATAGTGACCAAGATCTAGATCAGTTTCTGAGCCATCATCTAAAACATAAACTTCACCATGCTGATAAGGATTCATAGTGCCTGGATCAATATTGATATATGGATCAATCTTTAGCATAGAGATATTAAAGCCTCTTTTCTTAAGCAAAAAACCCAACGATGAGCTAGATATACCTTTACCTAAAGACGAAACAACACCACCTGTTATAAAAATATACTTCGTATTCATAATATAACCCCTGTTTTTAAGATAAAATCCAACATATAAATATTATACCACAAGATTACTTTTTTGCACAAATTATTCATTTTTTATTGGAAATTTTAACCTAAATAAGCTTCCAACACCAACTGTACTTT
This sequence comes from Desulfurella sp., assembly GCA_050253135.1. Taxonomy (GTDB): domain Bacteria; phylum Campylobacterota_A; class Desulfurellia; order Desulfurellales; family Desulfurellaceae; genus Desulfurella. The sequence goes on from JBFWJP010000047.1 coordinate 2,627, forward strand.
CTAACTCTATTAATCCATTATAGATTAACACAAGGTGTTTTACAATGGCAAGACCAAGGCCACTGCCTTTGCTTTTAATCTTGTAAAAACGCTCAAATATCTTTTCTTGTTGACTTTTTTCTATTCCAATACCGCTATCTTGAACCTCAAAAACATAATAGTTATTATCGCTGTAGCATTTTAGTTTTATAAAGCCTTCTTTTGTATAAAAGAATGCATTATCAAGCAAATTATTTAATATTGTTTTTAAATGATATTTATTAAATAGGATTATGCTAAGCTCGCATTCTTGTATAAACTCTATATTTTTGCTATTTATTAAGTGATTAATGTTTAATTCGTTCAATAGAGCCAAAATATCTACATTAGATAATTCATCACTAGATTGTTTAAAGTGTTCTATTTCGGCAAGTTGCAGTATATTATTTATTAAATCATTTAAATTTAGCGCATTTTGGTAGATATACTTTAAAAATTTGTTCTGATCTTTTTTATCTATATCCTTATTTAAAAGCAATGTTTCTGCATAACCCACTATACTAGTAATAGGTGTTTTTAATTCATGCGATGCGTTTGAAAAAAAATTCATCTTCATTGCTTGGTAAGATTCTTCTTTTGTTATATCTTCGATTATTATTATATAACCATTTTCGATTAAAATTTTATTGAATTTTAAAATTTTGTGTTCGAATTCAACTTTTTGAAAATTTTCTTTAATAAACTTATCAAATAAAGTCAAAACTTTATAGTTTTCCCACCCATCTATAATAGATTTTCCAGATTCAATATTGCAATCAAATATATGAGAAACATAATTGTTGGATAATATTACAGTATTTTTATTATCAACAAGCAATACACCAAGCTTTATATTTTCAATAACTTTAAGCAGGTTAGATCTATGCAAACTTAATTTGTCAATTTTTTGAGATTGCTTTTCAATTATTTTATTTACAATAGGAAAAATCCTAAAAAAAACATTGCCATGATTTTGAAAACTTTCAGGTATTAAGTGATTAAAACTTTCTAAAAGAATGATAGTTAAAATAGCGTATAATATGACGCTCAAAAAAAATAAGTGAAAAAAATGAAAAACAACCAGACAAATAATAAAATTAAACAATAAAACAAAAAAAAACAAAAATTTATAAAATAAGGCCATATCCAACTTTTGGCTTTGATTTAATTATATTTGCTTTTTCACCTAACTTTTTTCTTAAAGATGATATATGCACATCCACAGTTCTAGTTTGAACTTGATTGTCCCAGCCCCAAATTTTCGTAAACAATTCTTCTCGGGAAAAGATTTTATTTGGGTTTGATAAAAAAAGACTCAAAAGTTCAAATTCCTTTGTAGTTAAATCAAGTTGCTTGTTGCCTAAATAGGCACTAAATGTGTTTAAATCAAGTTTAATACCATCATACCTTAATATATTGTCTTTTTTTTCAATTCTCCTTAGTAACGCTTTAATTTTAGCAATTAATACTTTTACAGAAAATGGCTTAACAATATAATCATCTGCTCCATCAGACAACAAGTTTGTAATTACGCTTTCTTGTGATTTTGCGCTTAAAATAATGACAGCGATGTCTTTATACTCATTCTTAGACTTTAACAATCTAAGAAAATCCTCACCTTGCAAGCCAGGTAGCATTAAATCTAAGATTATAAGATGAGGTATAAAATCTTTTAAGAGCAGCATTGCATAATTGGCATCCTCTGCAACAACTGTTTTAAAACCCTCTTTATTTAAATTAAACTCAATTAAGTGTGATATTGTTTCTTCGTCTTCGACTATAAGTATATTAAACATTTTATAGATCTTTTATACGCTTGTGCTTAAAAATCTCACCAGTTGCTATATACAAGGATAATTCTGCAATATTTGTTGCTTCGTCAGCTATACGCTCTATTGCACGTGCTATAAAAATCATTGGTATGGTTAAAATAGATGCATTTTGCTCATTTGTTATCTGAGCCATTTCTTTGATAATGGACAATTCACATTTATCAACATAATCATCGCTTTTAATAACAGTAATTGCCTTAGAATAGTCTTTTGAAAAGAAAGAGTCAAGTGCTGTTTCCAGCATAATTACAGTTTTATCTTTCATATTTGAAATTTCGCTTGTATCAACTTTAAACTCAACAAAATCAATTTTCTCTATCCACTCTGCAATGTTAGTAGCATTATCCGCAATGCGCTCTAAAAATGTATTAATCTTTAAAGCAGACAAGACAATCCTTAAGTCTTCAGCCAATGGCCACCTTAGAGCTATTAAATTTGCGCAAAATTCATCTATATCGTTATCTAGGGCATCTACTTCGTCATCCAGCTCTTTCACTTTTTGAGCCAAATCCAAATCCTTGCGTATAAGTGCATCTATTGAATAAACAAACATGCGCGTAGCAGCTTGTGCCATATTTGAAATCTTAACCCTCAATTGCCTTAAATCTTCATCTAATAATCTCATATAAGCTCCTAGCCAAACCTACCCATGATGTAATCTTGTGTTTTTTTGTCTTTTGGGTTTGTAAACATAATATTTGTTTTGTCGTACTCAATTGCTTCACCATCCAATAAAAAAAGCGTATACTCAGATACGCGTGCCGCTTGTTGCAAATTATGCGTTACTGCTATAATAGTCAACTTTTTTGAAAGTTCAACCATTAAATCTTCAATTTTTGATGTTGATATAGGATCAAGCGAAGCGGTTGACTCATCAAACACCAAAACTTCAGGATCGACTGCAATTGCGCGTGCAATGCAAAGCCTTTGTTGTTGACCACCCGAAAGATTGGTGGCTAATTTATCCAATCTATCTTTTACCTCATCCCATAATGCAGCATCCTTCAACGCTTTTTCTACCTTGTCTTTAAGCTCTGTTTTATTTTTTATACCTTTTAATTTTAAACCAAATGCAATGTTTTCAAAAATTGACATAGGAAAAGCCGTAGGTTTTTGAAACACCATACCCACCCTGTCTCTAAGCTCAATCAAGTCAATTTTAGGATCTAAAATATTCGTGTTATCAATAAAGATTTCGCCTTCATAGCGATTGTTGGTATACAAATCATGCATCCTGTTAAAGCACCTTGCCAAAGTGGTTTTTCCAGAACCAGATGGACCAATGAGTGCTAAAATTGTGTTTTCTTTTATGCAAAAATTTAAATCTTTCAAAGCAAGTTTACTACCATAATAAAAGTTAAAATTTCTCACATCAATTTTCTGTTTTCCATCTATTTTACAGATATATTTCAACGCCTAAACCTCCAATAAGAAAACAACCTACTCGCAATATTAAACAACAATACGCTAAAAGTCAAAATAATTGCCGCTGCCCAGGCTAAATGGTGCCAGCTATCATAAGGTCCCATTGCATAATCATACATTGTTACAGTAAGTGTTGCTATGGGTTTATTTAATTTATAACTTTCAAAATTGCTATTAAACGAAGTAAACAACAGCGGTGCTGTCTCACCTAGAATTCTTGATATCGCAAGTAAAATTACACTGACAATGCCTACTATGGCTTCTTTTGCAACTACTTTAAAAATCACTATATATTTTGGAGCACCCAGTGCATAGGCAGCTTCCCTTAATTCATTAGGTACCAATCTTAATATGTTGTCTATCGAACTTATTACAATAGGCATCATGAGCAAAGCAAGAGCTATAGAGCCAGCCAACACAGAAAAACCACCCATTGGTACAACAACTAAGGCGTAAATAAAAATACCTATTATTATAGATGGTATGCTTGTCATAGCATCAGAAACATTTCTTATTACATTTGACAAAAAACTATCTTTGCCATACTCACTCAAATAAATACCACCCAAAATACCAGTTGGTATGCCAAGCAAAGAAGCTATTCCTACAACCTCCAATTGACCCAAAATGGCAAATTTCAAACCACCGCCTTCGTCTCCTGGAGAAACAGCATTTTGTGCAAACACTGACCAATTAACATAATGAAAACCTTTCTCGATTAAGCTCACAATTATCCAAAGTAAAAAAAATAAACCAATAAAAGCGCTAACTGTTGAAATTGACAAGCCTATATAGTTTTTTATTTTGCGTTTTCTCATTTTAATCCCTCGCTTTTCGCAAAAAAAACATTTTTGATCCAATAATCAAGAGAAAACTTAACAAAAATAAAATAAAAGCCAATAGATACATTGAAGACAAATAAAGGTGTGAACTAGCTTCTGTAAATTCGTTTGCTATTGTTGCCGTAACTGTAGTAGTAGCAGACATCAATGATGTAGGCAGACTATCTTGATTTCCAATAACAAATGTAACAGCCATTGTTTCGCCTATCGCCCTACCTAAACTAATAAGTACAGCTCCAATGATAGCACCTTTTGAATATCTAAACATAACTTTTGATATGGTTTCCCATTTAGTTGCACCCAATGCATATGCGGACTCTTTAAGCAAATCCGGTGTTATTTTTAACGCATCTCGTGTTAAAGCAGCAGTAAATGGTATAATCATTATAGCAAGCACCACACTTGCTGTAAACAAACTTACGCTTGAAGAGTATCCATAAAAATACTGACCTACTATGGGCAGTTTTACTAGAGTGGCATTAAAAAAAGGCTGAACATATTTTTCAATTAAAGGACCTAAATAAAATAAACCCCAAAAACCATATATTACACTAGGAATAGCAGCAAGTAACTCTATTGCTATACCAATAGGCGTTTTTAAAAAATTTGGGCAGATTTCAACCAAAAAAATAGCTATACCAAGCGCTATAGGTATAGCTATAATTGCAGAAATAACAGTCGTCAAAAATGTACCAATTAGAGCAATTAGACCGCCAAATTTATCAAAAGCAGGAGACCATACATTACTTGTTACAAAGCTAAAAAAACCGAAATGATTTATAGCATCTTTTGAATTTATATATAAAACAATAAATAAACCAAAAATAACAAGCAAAACAAAATAAGCAAAAAACATAGAAATGTGTTTAAGAAAAAAATCAATCATAACAAACTTTTTTTTCATAACTAAGCCTTTTTAAAAAATGGGAGATATTCCCCCATTTTTTAAAACTTATTTCCACTCAAATATTTAAATATCAAGTTTTTCGTTGATTGAGGAAGCGGTATGTATCCTAAACTCTCTGCTGCCTTATCGCCATTTTTGAATGCCCACTTAAAGAAATCGGCTGCTTGTTTGTGCTGAGGTGTAGCTTGTTTTGGTATAAGTACAAATGTACCTGATACAATTGGCCAAGTCTTTGCACCACTTTGGTTTATCAAAGCTTCACAAAAACCGTTACTCATCTGCCAGTTTGCTTTTGCAGCAGCTTCTTTAAATGCTGCAACGCTAGGTACAACCCATTTGCCTTCTTTGTTTTGCAACTCCACACTTGTTAGATGGTTTTGCAGCCAAAATGCATACTCTACATACCCAATTGAGCCTTTGATCTGTTTTACATAGTTTGATACACCCATATTGCCTTTGCCGCCTACACCTGCTGGCCAGTTTACAGATAAGCCATAGTGAATTTTATCATTCCATTCTTTGCTAATCTGACTTAACCAGTATGTTACATTCCAGTTTGTGCCAGAGCCGTCTGCCCTGTGAACTATTGTAATAGG
>JBFWJP010000048.1:0-8193 GCA_050253135.1 Desulfurella sp.
GTACTTACCGATGAAGATATAAATCAGTTTATTGAAAATGTTGCAAAAAACAATAATCTAACAAAAGACCAATTAGAACAAAAAATTAAACAAGAAGGCTTAAGCTATGATTACTATAAGGAATTTGCAAAATTCAACGCATACAAACTTAAAGTTATGCAAAAAATTTTTGCCCCTACAATTCAAATTGATGAGCAAGAAATTAAGAACTTTTACAACAATCATCCAAACTTGTTTAATCAAAGTACTGTTGTTTTAGACATTATTGAAACAAAAAATAAAACTGATATTGAAGATGCCATGAAACAACTTCAACTTGGGGCTAGTTTTGATAGCGTAAAAGAAAAATACTCTGTAGATAAAAGTGAACCAAAAAAAGTTTATTTATCTGATATAAATAAACAATTGCAAGGTATTATTGAAAAGATGCAGGTAGGCCAGATTAGCCCTATTATTGAATCAAGCAATGGTTATTTTATCATTAAAGTATTAGATAAAAAAGATGTAAATTTATCTTTTGATGAAGTAAAAGATAAAATTAGAAACTTGCTGTTTGAGGAAAAATTGCAAGATAGATTTGCTAGTTGGTTAAATGGTATTAAAAGTTCTATGGACATAAGCACTTTTAATGAGGATTGATCTTTTTTTAAAGCACTCGCGTATTGTTAAAAGACGTACGCTAGCAAAACAGATGTGCGATGATGGCTTTGTTTTTTTAAATGAGAAAAAGGCAAAAGCACAAAATGATGTAAAAACAAATGATACCATCACGATCTATTTTCCTTTAAAAAAAGTTACATATAAAGTGCTTGATGTACCAGATAAAGTTATAGGTAAATCCAAAGCCACTTTGCTCTATGAGGTATTAAGTGAGGAGTATTATGAAAAATAAGCCAATTATAGGCATAAGCATGGGAGATGCAGCGGGTATTTCGCCAGAGATTATAATAAAATACTTTCTTTATGGCAAAAAAAGCAACTTTAAATTAGTTGTTTTTGGCGCAAGCAATGTATTTGAGTTTTACAAAAAGCTATTCGGCTTAAATTTTAAGATTAAGGCAGTTGAAGATCTGAATAATTTAGATGATGAATCACTAAATATTTTTAACTGCACAAGTTCAAACCCAAAAGATATAGTTTTTGGTCAAATTGATAAAGAGTATGGTAAACTATCGTTTGAATCCATCAACTATGCTATAGATATGGCACTTGAAAATAAAATTGATGCATATGTAACAGGACCAATAAACAAAAAGGCTATGAATTTAGCCGGGTTTGAGTACCCAGGTCATACAGAAATTTTGGCTAAAAAAACTAATACAAAAAATTACGTTATGATGCTTGGATATAGAAAATTTAGAGTATCTTTAGTTACTACGCATGTAAGTTTAAGAAGTGTTAGCGATTTAGTTACAAAAGAGCGCGTGTTCAACACTATTTTAGTTAGTCATAAAGACTTGGTTGAAAAATTTGGCATAAAAAACCCAAAGATATTAGTCTGTTCTCTAAATCCTCATAACTCTGAAAACGGCATGTTTGGAGATGAAGAAGAAAAAGAGATTATACCTGCAGTTTTAGAAGCTCAAAAGTTAGGTGTAGATGTAGTAGGCTCTATTGCTGCAGATACTGCATTTTTGCCTCAAAATAGAAGAACTTACGATTTGTTTGTAAGTATGTACCATGATCAGGGATTGAGTGTATTAAAAGCGCTATATTTCGATAAAAGTGTGAATGTTACTCTGGGTTTGCCTATTATTAGAACATCGCCAGACCATGGCAGTGCATTTGATATTGCCGGTCAATTTAAAGCAAGCTACCAGAGTATGCAAGAAGCTGTGCTTCAAGCTTATAATATGATTAAATGCAGGCAAAAAAGTCGTTAGGCCAGCATTTTTTGCACGATAAAAGCGTTGTTTGGCGCATAGTATCTTTAATTGATAAACCTTGTTTGGTTTTAGAAATAGGACCTGGCAGGGGGGCACTAACAGAAGGTTTATTAGAAAAAGGCTTAAGTGTAGATGCACTTGAGTTTGATAAAGATATGGTTGAGTATTTAAAAGAGAAGTTTAAAGATAATGATAAGTTAAATATTATAAAAGCCGACGCTACAACATACAAGCTTGATAAAAACTACTGCGTTGTAGGTAATTTGCCGTACAATGTATCAAAGAAAATTATTGTTAATATGATTAATCAAAAGCACTTTATCAAGAAGATGGTTTTTATGGTTCAAAAGGAAGTGGCAGATACTATAATTGCGCAACCCAAAACAAAAGAATATTCAAAGTTTAGCATTTTTGTGCAGATTTTTTGTAACGTTAAAAAAGCATTTGATGTGCAAGCTAGCGCGTTTAAGCCTGCTCCAAAGGTTGTATCCAGCGTTGTTGAGCTTGTGCCTTATGATGTTAGCTTATTTAATGAGCCTATAGAAACTGATTTTTTTGACTTTCTAAAAAAGTTTTTTGCCCAACCAAACAAAACTGTTAGAAACAATTTAAAGGGATATATAGCTGTTCAATGCTTAAATGAGAATTTAATCTTGAATACAAGACCCAGGCAGGTAAGTATTCAAGAAATATATAGATTTTACAGGTATTTAAAGGAGAGAGAATGGGTGTAAATGTTATACCGCTTGGAGGATTATCCGAAATTGGCTTAAACTGCACAGTAATTGAGGACAAAACAAATGCTATCTTAATTGATGCTGGGTTAATGTTTCCAGAAGAAGATATGTTGGGCGTAGATATGGTAATACCAGATTTTACCTATGTGTATGATAATGCAAGTAAATTTAAAGCTTTGTTTTTGACGCACGCCCACGAAGACCATGTGGGGGCTGTGCCTTATTTGCTTGAAAAGATTAAGCTTCCTGTGTATGGAACAAAATTTACATTGGGCATTTTGCAAAAAAAACTCGATGAGTTTAAGATAACAGATGCCCAGCTAATAGAAATTGAGACAAAAAAAATTTATAAAGTGGGTAGTTTTAAAATTGAACCTATTTTAATGACACACTCGATAATTGGTGGTGTGGGTTTTGCAATTGAAACTTCAGCAGGCATAATTTTGCATACTGGCGATTTTAAAATTGATCAGACGCCCGTAGATGGAAAACCTATAGATTTAGCCCGTCTTGCATATTATGGTGAAAAAGGGGTTAAATTGCTTTTAAGCGATAGCACAAATGCCTTAAATGAAGGTTTTACAAAGTCTGAAAAAAAAGTAGGTGAAGCCTTTTACAATTTATTCAAAGAAGTAAAAGGTAGAATTATAGTTGTAACATTTGCTTCTAATATTCACAGAGTCCAGCAAATTATAGATGTAGCTTCTTTGACGAATAAAAAAGTCTGCATAATGGGGAAAAGCATGGTTAAAAATACAAATATATCAAAAGAATTGGGTTTTTTGAATGATCCCAAAACTTGCATAATCGAAGAGTCTCAATTGTCTGATTACCCCGATGACAGATTAATCATCGTTACAACAGGCTCTCAAGGTGAACCTATGAGTGGTCTATCAAGAATTGCATCCAAAGAACACCAGAAAATTAGAGTCAAACCTACAGATACATTTATCATATCAGCAAAGCCAATTCCTGGTAACGAAAAGGCCGTTTATAGGATAATAAACACACTATTGAAAGAAGGGGCAAAAATTTATCATGATAGAAACTCAGAGGTGCATGTATCAGGCCATGCTTCAAAAGATGAGTTAAAGATTATTCTTGGAATCACAAAACCGGAGTATTTTATACCAATTCATGGTGAGTATATGATGCGTGTTGCTCACAAAGATATAGCAATTGATGTCGGTATAAACAAAGACAATATATTTATGCTTGACAACGGTGATGTTTTTGAGTTAAACAATAATGTTAAGTCTACAAAAAAAGTACCTGCAGGACGTGTATTTGTTGACGGTAAAGGTGTTGGAGATGTAGAAGATGTAGTTATAAGAGACAGAATGCAGCTATCTACAGATGGTTTTGTTATAGTGATTTTGGCTTTTGACAGTTCAAGTGGAGAGCTTATAAGCGGACCAGATATTATCACAAAAGGATTAACTTACGAAGAAAGGTCAAAAAAATTAATTAGTGAAGCTACAAGCATGGTAAAAAACCTTGTAAATCAATGCGATTTAAATGTTAGCATGGATTCTTTAGAATTAAAGAAAAAAATTCGAAAAGCCCTAAATAAGTTTTTATACAAAAAACTCATGCGCAACCCAATGGTTCTGCCTATTATCATGGAGGTTTGATTTTGAAAAAAATGAATTTTGTTGCTGTATATACATTTATATTACTTATAATTTTTTTAACTGTAATCTCTTATGATTTTCACGATACATTTTATCCACATACACAAATACATAACCTTATTGGGTATGTAGGTGCAGATATTTCAAATTTTTTGTTCACAAATTTTGGTATACTTTCTTATGCATTGCCTATTTTGCTTTTTAGCAGTGTATTTGCATACTTAATAAAGCCTATAAAGTTTATAAGAAGCATTGTGTTTGTTTTTTTGTTTGTTATAGCGGTAAACATAATTTTGTTTATCTTACTTAATGCTCAAGGTAGAGCTTATTTAACCCAAAATGGGTACTTTCCTTATGGTTTAAGCGGCTATTATTTGGGTAGTTCTTTAGAATTTTACCTTGGCAGAGTTGGTATAATGGTAATTTTTTCGCCAATTGCTGCTTTGTGTTTGTTATTTTCCACAAAAGAGATGTTTTTATTCATTATAAGCTTATTAAAAAAGATTAAGTTCAAAAAAAAAATTGACATAAAGCCAAAGATTAAAGAAAAACAATCCTTTTTTAAACAAAGCACAAGCGTAGCGACGCAATCACAAAGCACAGATGAAGAAGATAAAAAAGATAAAAAAGCTATTGATGTTGATATTGAAAAAAAGTCCAGTATCAATATTAAGCGCAATTTAGCAAAAGAAGATAGTTTAGGGTTAACGCAAACGAAAGATAATAAGGCAAAAAATGGCTATCTTTTACCAAGCATAGAGTTATTAAACGATCCAGTGCATATAAATAAAGAAGTTGAAGAAAATGAAATTTTGGAAAATGTAAAGATTTTGGAAGAAAAGTTAAGAAATTTTGGCGTGACTGGAAAAACAGTTGAAGTAAGACCTGGACCTGTAGTAACACTCTATGAGTTTAAACCTTCATCGGGTATAAAAATAAGCAAAATTGCTAATTTAGCCAACGATTTGGCTATGGCTATGAAAGCTATTGCTGTAAGAATTATTGCGCCTATCCCGGGTAAAAATGTTGTAGGCATTGAGATACCAAATAGGCAGATCCAAACAGTTTACATGAAGGAAATATTGGCATCAAAGTTGTTTTTTAACTCAAAATCTCCATTGACATTAGCTTTAGGTAAAGATATAATGGGAAATCCTTTTATAGCTGATTTAGCTAAAATGCCCCACCTATTGATTGCAGGGGCAACGGGAGCAGGAAAAAGTGTGGGACTAAATACAATGATTGTAAGTATACTGTATAAGTCTACACCAGATGATATTAAATTTGTGCTTATTGACCCAAAAATGATTGAACTATCTATGTATGATGGCATACCTCATTTGTTGATGCCCCCCGTTGTAGATCCAAAACAAGCAAGCGGGGCACTAGCAGCTTTAGTTAAAGAAATGGAAACACGTTACAAAATAATGAGTGAATCAGGCGTTAGGAACATTGATGGCTTTAATGAAAAAGCAAAAAATGGTGTTATTGATTATCCGCCGTTTCCCTATATTGTTGTAGTGATAGATGAGTTATCTGATTTGATGATGGTATCGTCTAAAAAGGTTGAGCTATCAATTGCAAGGCTTGCGCAAATGGCTCGAGCAGCTGGTATTCACCTAATTGTTGCGACACAAAGGCCTAGCGTGGATGTATTGACTGGTCTTATTAAAGCTAACTTTAGTGCGCGTATTTCGTTTAAAGTATCATCTAAAATTGACTCAAGAACAATTTTGGATTCGCAAGGTGCAGAGATGCTGCTTGGCAGGGGTGACATGTTATTTTTACAACCTGGAACATCTCACATGATGCGTGTTCATGGGGCATATATTGCAGATGATGAGTTAAAATCAATAATAGATTATGTAAAATCGCAAGGCACACCTATTTACAACGATGAGCTTATAAACGAAGCTAAAGAAGAAAGTGGTATAGAAGAAGAACTGGATGAAGAAAAAGACGAGCTTTTTGATGAAGCGTTAAAAATTATTAAAGATGGTGGTTCTCCAACAATTTCTTATATTCAACGAAGGCTAAAAATTGGTTACAATAGATCAGCTCGTATTGTAGAGCAAATGGAAAAAATGGGCATACTATCAAAGCCAGATGATAAGGGTAAAAGGGAATTATTAATATAAAAGGGGGTTTAAATGGGCCTTATAGTTCAAAAATACGGCGGTACATCGGTAGGGACATTAGAGAAAATTAAAAATGTTTGCAAGCACATTAAAGAAACTAAAGAAAAAGGCAACAAAGTTGTTGTTACTATTTCTGCTATGGCTGGAGAAACCGATAAGCTTGTAGAGATGGCTTATAATTTATCGAAAAGCCCAAAAGAACGTGAGATGGATTTGTTGCTCTCAAGCGGCGAGCGTATCTCAAGCGCACTTGTTGCAATCTATTTAAACGAGATTGGCGTTAAAGCCGTTGCTTTAACTGGCAGGCAGTGTGGTATAGTAACGGATTCTGCTCATACGAAGGCACGTATAAAAAACATTGATGCAAAAAAGATTTTAAAGATGCTTGATGAAGAATATGTTGTTATTGTAGCAGGTTTTCAGGGCATTTCAGAAGAAACAGGTGATGTTACAACGCTTGGCAGGGGTGGTTCAGATACAACAGCTGTGGCTGTAGCTTGTGCCATTAAAGCAGATGTATGCGAAATCTATACCGATGTAGATGGAGTATATACAGCGGATCCAAGGATTGTCGAAAAAGCTCGAAAGCTTGATAAAATTACTTACGAAGAAATGATGGAACTTGCAAGTTTAGGCTCAAAGGTTTTGCAAATTAGATCGGTTGAGTTTGGCATGAAGTATAGAATGCCAATTATGGTTATATCAAGTTATACTTATAATCCAGGCACATTAGTAACATGGGAGGATGAAAATATGGAAAAAGCATTAGTTTCAGGTATTGCTCATGACAAAAATCAAGCAAGAATTACTATCATCAAGGTACCAGATAAACCTGGCATATCGGCAAAGATATTTGGAGCTATAGCAGAAAAAAACATTAATGTAGATGTGATTGTACAAAATGCAAGCGAAGAAGGCTCTACCGACATTTCTTTTACTGTTCCAAGAAATGAAGCAGATAAAGCCTATGATGTACTAAAATCAATTATCAAAGAAATTGGGGCAAGTGAAATTGAGGTTAGAAAAGACATAGCTAAGGTATCTATTGTTGGAGTTGGTATGAGGTCTCACCCTGGTGTTGCAGCAAAAATGTTTGATACATTAGCAAAAGAAGGAATCAACATACTAATGATTACAACATCAGAAATCAAGGTTTCATGTATAATTGAAGAAAAATACTTAGAGTTAGCCGTAAGAGCTTTACATACCGCATTTGGGTTAGATCAAGAATAATATATTTGGAGGGGGAAATGCACGATCAAGTTAAAATATTTGACACAACGCTAAGGGATGGCACGCAATCCGAAGATGTTAGTTTACTTGTTGAGGATAAACTTACAATAACAGAAATTTTGGATGATTTAGGTGTTCATTACATAGAAGGTGGTTGGCCTGGTTCGAACCCAAAAGATGAAGATTATTTTAGACAAGCAAAAAGTTTACACTTAAAAAACGCTAAAATCTCATCGTTTGGCTCTACTAGAAGGGCAAAGCTAAAAGTTGAAGAAGATCCAAATATTATACAGTTAGTTGAAAGTCAAACGCCTGTGATTACGATTTTTGGCAAAAGCTGGGATTTGCATGTCAAAGATGCTCTTAAAATCACACTGGATGAAAATCTTGAGATTATATATGATTCTGTCCAGTATCTAAAGAAAAATTGCGACGAATTTATTTACGATGCAGAGCATTTTTTTGATGGTTTTAAAAATAACCCTGAATATGCTTTAAAAACGCTGCAAGCGGCTATCGAAGGTGGAGCAGATGTAATCGTACTTGCCGATACAAATGGTGGCAC
>JBFWJP010000049.1:0-8048 GCA_050253135.1 Desulfurella sp.
TTCAAATTTAAATTTTGAACGGCTTGAGCTATCATATCGGGTTCTTTGGGATCAAAAGGCTCTGGCTTGTGGTGTACTACATTGCAGAATCTGCAGTTTCTAGTGCAGTATCTTCCCATAATAAGAAATGTCGCGGTTTTTGATGCAAAGCATTCGCTTATGTTTGGGCAAAATGCTTCTTCACACACTGTATGTAAGTGGAAATTTCCTAGAATTTTCTGCATATATTCAATGTCTTCCGTATTGAAGTTCTTTTTAAGCCAATAAGGCATCATAATCTAACTCGTATTTAAAAATTCTAGAAAAATTTTCTTCATAGATTCTCATAACAGTATCTATTGGGATATGATTTTGCTTTATTTCAAAAACAGAAGTCATTCGTTCATTTGATAGCCCACACGGAATTATAAAGCTAAAATGCTCCAAATTAGTACTTACATTTAAAGCAAAACCATGCATAGTAACTTTTTTTACTACTCTAATTCCTATTGATGCAATTTTCCCACTGTCAGTCCAAACACCTCTATAGTTTTCTCTTCTATAAGATTTTATCCCAATTGCAGATAGAGTGTCTATTATTGTTTGCTCAAGATTGTATATGTAATCATGAAAGGTTATATTTTTTTCTTCAATGTCTATAATGGGGTATCCTACAAGCTGCCCTGGACCATGGTATGTTACATCACCACCCCTATCAACAAAATGCAGTGCAATATTGTGTTTTTCTAATACAGTTTTTTCAACCACTATATTCTCTATTTTACCTGATTTGCCAAGGGTTATAGTAGGTGGGTGTTCTAAAAGCAAAAGCACATCCCTAGATGGTTCTTTAAGTTTCTTTTCTACTAGATCACGTTGGATCTGATAGGCTTTTTGATATTCAACAACACCCAGCCTACAAACACTGCATTTACCCATCTCTATTTGGCAAATTTATCTAACGCATTTTGAACATACTGCATATACATTAGCGCAGGCCCACCGCCCATCAATACTGCTACCCATGAAGCTTCCATAATTTCCTCTTTGGTTGCCCCTTTATCGAGAGCAGATTTCACATGATAATCTATACACCATTCACATTTTACTGCAATTGATATGCCAATAGCAATAATTTCTTTGATTTTTGAAGAAAGCGCGCCATCTGACTCAACAGAGTTCATTAAATTAAAGAAAGCTGATGTTTGCTTGCTCCAGTCTTTTGAGAATCGGTTTAGGTTGTTATTTAATACGTTTAATAATTCCATAGGATCGTTCATAGTTTACCCCCATATATTTGATTTGCATTTTCTAAAACTTCTTTGACTCTGTTTATGAATTTTGCTGCTAAAGCCCCATCAACGACTCTATGATCATAGGTAAGGTAATATGTCATGATTGGTCTTACAACAATCTGTTTGTTTATTACAACTGGTCTATCTACAATACCGCCTGTGCCTAAAATGGCAGATTCAGGCTGATTTATTATTACAGTTTCAAAGCGATACCCTCCTCCAAAAGCACCAAGGTTTGTTAAGCTGAATGTTGAACCCTTAACATCTGAGATTTCGAGTTTTCTTTCTCTGGCCTTGGCTGATAATTCTTTTAGGTCTTTGCTTATCTCTATGAGAGTTTTTTTATCAGCATTTTTTATTACAGGTACAATCAGTCCATCTTCGAGTGCCACTGCAACACCTATATTAATATCTTCCCAAACTTTTATTTCATTATCGATTATACTTGAGTTAATTAGGCTGAAGTCTTTTAGAATTCTAGAAATAAAATATACAAGCAAATCCGTGTAAGTTATGCGAAGCCCCAGTTCTGATTCTTTATTTAATAATTGTTCTCTTAAGTTAACAAGCTCATAGGCATCTATTTCTCCCATTACAGTAATTTGCGCCGAATTTAACAAACTTGTATGCATATGTTCTGCAATAGCTTTCCTAGTTCCAGTGAAAGGGATTACTTCTTTAATTTTTCTCCCATCATAAGAAGTTTCTTTGTTTTTCAAAAAAGCCTCAATATCCTCTTTTACGATTCTCCCATCAGGGCCGCTGCCATTGATTTGAGTTATGTCTACCATATGCTCTTCTGCAAGCTTTCTTGCAATAGGCGATATTTTTATCCTTTCTTCTTTTTCTTTAACAACCTCGGATTTTTTATTGATAAAAACTTCTTGTGAAGGCTGTTCTTGCTTGTTTAAAGTAATGCTTTTTGACTCTTCATATTCTTTTATTGTTTCAGTTAAAACTCCTATAACACTGCCGATTTCAACTTCCTGTTTTTCCTGAGCTATTATATGTAAATATCCCTCAATAGGCGCTTCTACATCATAGCGAATTTTTTCAGTTTCAACTGTCACTACAATATCACCTTTTTTTACAAGATCGCCTTCCTTAAATTTCCATTCAACTATTGTTAAAGGTTTATTGCTAAGTCCAATCTTGGGCATTATTATATCTGCTTTCATCTTTATCTCCTTATTGCAAATAGGGGGGCAGACCCCCTATTTGTTATTTTGAAGGATACACTTCTTCTGGCTCTGGCCAGGTAAAATCTTTGGAAATCTGGTAGATTTCTGCGATGTTAGACATTGTGCTTTGGGTGTCTAAGTAGGTGTATTTAAGATTATTCCATAAGCCTCCTTGAAGTACGCCAATGCCCTTTTGCCTAAAGTAATTAACCGTCTCATCGTAGTCATTAACTGCAAAGGCTACATGATGCAGACCAGGACCGTGCTCCTTTAGAAATTCATAGTAGATGCTTTTATCATCAAGGGGTTGGATAAGCTCCCATTGAACATTTCCTATGTCGCACAATGAAAGTTTCATACTGTAATTTGATGGTTTGTCCCTAATAATCATATCCGACACAGTTGATGAGTTAAAAGTGTATACCTTCCATGGGCCTATACCGTAGATTTCATAATATTGCTTCATTGCCTTATAAAGGTCATCAACAACTACAGCTACTTGTAGTACATTTGTAAATACAGGTGATTTAGGAGTATCCATATAACCTCCAGAATTAGACGATTTCTTCTATGGCCTTTGCTAAATTTTCCTCGTCTGGCATCCAGAATTTCTCCAACACAGGGCTAAATGGCACAGGGGTATCTGGTGCACAAACTCTCTTTATAGGTGCATCAAGACTGTCAAAAGCCTCTTCTGCAACAATAGCTGCTATTTCTGCTGCTACACTGCCCGTTTTGGGTTCTTCGTCCATAATAACAAGCTTATTGGTTTTCTTTACAGAATTTATTATCGTTTCTTTGTCTAGCGGAATAACTGTTCTAAGGTCTACAACTTCTACGCTTATACCTTTTTCTTTTTCAAGTTTATCCGCACAGGCAAGGGCTCTGTGTACCATTGTACCAATGGCTACTACGGTAACATCTTTGCCTTCTTTTTTTATATCTGCTTTACCAAGTGGTATAGTGTATTCTTCTTCAGGTATCTCACCTTTAAGACCTCCTGCAAGCAAAACACTGCGCAGCAAAAATAGTACAGGATTATCATCCCTTATGGCGGATTTCATTAAGCCCTTTACATCATATGGGGTTGCAGGCGAGACTATTTTAAGCCCTGGGATGGTCATAAAAAGACCTTCCATATTTTTAGAATGCTGTGCTGCTGCTTGAAATCCAGCGCCGCTGTAGGACGTTATTACCATGGGAAGCTTTATTATGCCACCAAACATGTATCTCATTTTTGTTAACTGATTTAATATTTCATCCATTGGAACGCCTAAAAAATCAGAAAACATGACAACTGCAATGGGTCTTAGTCCAGTGGCGGCAGCACCTATTGCTGCACCAACAATAGCAGTTTCTGATATTGGAGTTTGTCTTATCCTTTCTGCACCGTACTTAGCAGCTAATCCTTTGTATTCCCCAAGTGCATTGCCCCAAAAATGCCCAACATCTTCGCCTAGAGCAAATACTGTTTTGTCTCTAGCCATTTCTTCATCTACAGCTTCATTAAATGCCTGCATATATGTAACAGTTTTCATATAGTCACCTCCTTATAATTTTTACGCCCAAACATCTTCAAAAGTTTCACTTACGTCTGGATATGGACTTTCTACTGCAAATTTCACAGCATCTTCAATCTCTTGTTCAAGCCTTTTGTCTATTTCTTTAAGTTCGCTTTCAGTTGCAACTTTATCATTTATAAGCTTTGATGCAAACCTAGGGATTGGATCTTTTTTTAGCCACTCTTCGACTTCTTCTTTAGGTTTGTACTCTTGCATATCGCCTTCGAAGTGGCCGTGGTATCTGTATGTTTTGCATTCTAGCAACGTTGGACCTTCTTTCTTTCTGGCTCTTTCAACAGCCTCTTTGGCAGCTTCGTAAACCGCCATGACATCATTGCCATCAACTGTTACGCCGGGTATTCCGTAAGCGCAGGCTCTTTCTGCCAGATTTTTAATGTTTGTAGAATAGGTTACTGGAGTAGATTCAGCATAACCATTGTTTTCTATGACAAAAACAACCGGCAGTTTCCAAATCGAAGCTAGATTAATACCCTCATGGAAGCGTGTAGTGTTTGACGCGCCGTCGCTAAAGAAACATGCACATACCTGATCTGTGCCTCTCATTTGTGCAGATAGCGCAGCACCATTTATTATAGTTATGCCAGCGCCAACAATGCCATTTGCACCAAGTATTCCTAGCTCTACATCAGCAATATGCATTGATCCACCCTTACCTTTGTTGTAACCAGTTATTTTGCCGTACAGTTCAGCCATCATTCTGTCTGTTTTTCCGCCTTTTGCTATTACATGGCCATGCCCTCTGTGGGTGCTTATGATGTAGTCGTCTTTTCTAATAGCAGAGCAAACACCAACAGCTGTTGCTTCTTCTCCACTATATAGGTGAATAAAACCACCTATATTACCTGCTGCAAACTCTTTGCGTACGCGCTCTCCGAATGTTCTTATGCGAACCATAAGTTCGTACATAGACAGTAGCTTTGCTTTGTCCATAGAGAACCTCCTTATATGAAGAACTTATCTCCACTGTTATTGTTTAGACCCGGGTGTGTGTCAAATCTAACTACTCCAACAGGTATTTTATTTTCTACCGCTTTAGCTACTTCTGCTGTGCCTATATTGCCAAAGCCACCACATAATTCAATTGCACCAATATTGTCTGTTAAGAGTTGCCTTGCAACTTCGCAAGCTTCTTTGTAATTTTTGCAGCCTACGACATGAAGCTCGACTTCTTGCGTTTTTATTATGTTTTTGTCTTTTGACGGGTCGGCGCCTGGTGCTAAAAATATGAAAGCTGCTTTTAATGCCATCTCATCCTCCTATTAAGCTTTTAGCTGTTTGTTTAATTTTTTCTTTGTTTGGCAAAAGAAACCTTTCAAGCACTTTACTGTAAGGGACAGGTGTATTTGGGTAAGCAATTCTTTTGGGGTTTGCTTTTAAAGATAGCCCGAGACTTTCAGAAATCAGTGCAACAATTTCGCTAGACATACCAAAATTTTGATAATCTTCATCAACTACTATTACTCTTTTTGTTTTTCTTACCGAATTCAATATTGTTTCAGTATCTAAAGGAACCAGTGTTCTTAGATCTATAACTTCTGCAGAAATACCTTCAATGTCTAGTTCTTTAGCGGCATTAAGACACTCATAAACCATTCTTGAAATTGAAATAAAAGTAATATCTTCTCCTTTTTTAACAATATTTGCCTTTCCTAGAGGTATTGAATATTTACTTTCTGGTACTTCTTGAATAGACTCTTCAATTAAAGTCATCCAATTCAAACCCATTAATCCTTTGTGAAAAAAGAATATAACGGGATTATCATCTTCTATTGAAGAAATAACTAAACCTTTAGCATCATATGAATTTGATGGTACAACTATTTTAAGCCCAGGTGTATGAGAAAATAAACTATAAAGATTTTGTGAATGTTGTGCCGCATCAGAATAATTACCTCCAATTGCTGTAAGAATTGTGATTGGCATTTTTAAATTTCCATTTGACATGTAGTGAATTTTAGCGATATGGTTGTATATTTGATCCATTGCAACTCCGAAAAAATCAACAAACATTAACTCAACAATAGGCCTAAAACCCTTTGAAGCAGCCCCAACAGTTGCTCCAATAAAAGCAGACTCAGAAATTGGAGTATCCTTTACCCTTTCGGATCCAAATTTTGATAATAATCCTGTTGTTGCCCCAAATATACCTCCATATAATCCAATATCTTCTCCCATTATAAAAACTTTATCATCATTTTCCATGGCTTGAGATATACCTTCGGCTATTGCTTTATACATTTCCAATTTTCTGCTCATATTAACCTCCATAAAAAACATTCTCTAAGGCTTCGCTTGGTTTTGGATAATCAGATTTTATTGCAAACTCTATAGCTTCATTAATTATTAAATCAACTTTTTTTGATATTGTCTGAATTTGTTGATGGTTTAATATGCTGTTTTCAAGCAAGTACGATTCAAATTTTAAGACTGGATCTTTAGATTTTGCTATATCAAAATCCTCCTGAGACCTATAAATTTGAGGATCTCCTTCAAAGTGACCCCTAAGTCTGCTGACTTTAATTTCTAAAACAGTTGGTCCAAATCCTCTTCTTGCTCTATCAATAGCTGTTTTAGAAGACTCGTAAACATCTATAACATTTTCCCCATCAATACATTCAGCTGGGATACCATAAGCTTTTGCTCTGTCACATACATTCCCAGCCGTTGATTTATTTTTAGCTACAGAAATTGCCCATCCATTGTTTTCAATTAAAAAAATAACAGGTAAGCACCATAATGCAGCCAAATTCAATGATTCAGCAAAAGTACCTTGATTGGCTGCACCGTCACCACCTACAGCTATGGCTACATAATCTTTGTTTTCAAATTTAGATGCAATACCAACTCCCAGCGCTTGAGGAAAACTAGCACCTACTATACCACTGCAACTAAAATTAACAGACGGATCAAAAAGATGCATATGACCACCTTTGCCGTTAGACAAACCTGTAGACTTTCCGAATATTTCAGCTGTCATACGTTTCAAATCCACTCCTTTTGCTATTGCAAAATTATGTGCCCTATGCGTTCCTATAACTGCATCTTCTTTTTTTAAATGTATGCATAAACCAGCGGCACTAGATTCCTGGCCTGAAGATAAATGCAGTTCTCCTGGAATAGGACCTTTTGCTATATCAAAAGGTTTTTTCTCTTCATAGTAAATTTCGCCAATTCTTTCCTCATACTTACGTATTTTTAGCATTATCTCATACAATTCGATAAGTTTTTCATTATTTAGCTCATTCATTTTTTTATTCTCCTTTATTTTTTAAATTTAATACTTTTAAATAAAATAGTTTGTTGCTTTATTGCATCCTCTACTGGCAGCCTTTCCATACTGCTTGCACCATAAAATCCATTTACCAACTCGCATCTTTCAAAAATGTATTCAACATCTTGAGGTGTAGCAATAGGGCCTCCATGGCATAATACTATAATGTCATTGTTAACTTTTTTAGCAGCTTTAGACCATTCGTTTATTAAATCAACTGATTCATTAAGTGTTTTCGATGTTTTTGCCCCTATTGAGCCTTTTGTGGTTAATCCCATATGACAAACAATAATATCAGCACCAACTTCTGTCATTTTAACGGCGTCATCTGAGCTAAAAACATATGGAGTTGTTAAAAAACCTCTTTCATGAGCTAGTTTAATCATTTCCACCTCTTTATAATAGCCAAATCCTGTTTCTTCAAGATTTTCACGAAATTTTCCATCTATTAAACCAACGGTAGGAAAATTTTGAACGCCACTAAAACCTATAGATTCAAGTTTTTCAAAAAACTTATCCCATATTTCAAATGGGTCAGTTCCATTTACACCAGCTAAAACAGGTGTGTGTTTTATTATAGGAATAACTTCTTTTGCCATATCAATTACAATTTCATTGGCATTACCAAAAGCAAGCAAACCAGCCAACGAACCCCTTCCTGCCATTCTATATTTACCTGAATTGTAAATTACGATTAAATCTATCCCGCCTTCTTCTTCAAATTTTGCCGAGATACCGG
>JBFWJP010000050.1:0-7985 GCA_050253135.1 Desulfurella sp.
TGGCACTTGAGTTGTAGGTAGAACTTTAATAGATATATCGGATGAGCCGTTATTTGTAATTGTAATTTGGCCGTTGTTAAAGCTTACGGAATTGGAAGTACTTGTGTCACTTTGTATATCTTGGTTCATTTTTGCAATTAGGTCAGCAATTGTGGAAAAACCTTCTGTGCCATCTGTAGGTGCAGTGCCTGATGGTTGATATTCGTATACATGGTAAGTTTTACCGCCGTTGTAGCTGATTGCAAAGTTATTTCCAGGCTGTACATTAAGCGAGTTGCCATTAGAGTCATAGAGCATGCTGAAGTCAGAAGTTGGTAAAGCTTGCGCATACTGCGTAACAGAACTTGCAGGATCAAGGTTGCCTTGCATTTTAATATATGTTGAAGCAGCAGCTGGAACTTTCTGATAATTTGAAATGTTCATTACGCCAGCAGGTCCTGTTGGTATACCAGTTGTGGGATTTTGTGAGAGTGTAAAACCTCTGCCGCTTGAGCTAGGGCTTGCCATCCACCCTACAACAAAATTGCCGCTTGGATCTACAAGGTTATTATCTGCGTCAAAGCTAAAGTCGCCTGCCCTTGTAAAGTAATAATTTGGGTTAGATGCAGGTCCATTTTGCACCATAAAAAAACCGTTGCCATTTAGTGCTATGTTTGTTGCAGTACTTGTTGGCTGAATGGAGCCTTGTGATAAATTAAGGCTGTTTGCTGCAACTTGAGATCCCAAACCCACTTGCAAAGGGTTTGTGCTTGCTGTGCCCGCTTTTGTTGTTTGATAGAGTAAATCAGCAAAATTTGTGCTGCTTGATTTAAAACCTACGGTATTTATATTTGCAATGTTGTTTGACACTGTATCTATAGCAAATTGATTTCCAAGCAGTGCGCCTTGTGCCGTCCAAAAACCGCTGTCCATATTACACCTCTGTTATGATGAAACGCCGACTACATTGTTTAAATTAACGGTTTGACCTAAATTAGTTGTTAAAACTGCTCCATGTGATGTAAACTGAACGCTTGTTACTGTGCCCGCGCTTTGACTTATTGGTATTGGGTTACCATTTGAATCGGTTGCGCTGAATTCAACTGTATATGTGCCATTTGAAATATAGCTGCCATTGACCCCGCGTCCGTTCCATTGGAACGTTTTGGTGCCTGCGTTTTGAGGGCCTAAATCCTGTGTTACAATAGTATTTCCATTGGAATCTACAACCGTAGCTTTTACATCGGCGGCAGGTTGTGATAGAGAATAACCTACAGGGCTTACTGATGCACCATTAACTGTAACTGCAGCAGAATTTGTCGTTATATTTTTTCCCAACAAACTTGCCGCATAGGAATTGTTTTGATTCTGATTTTGTAAGTTAGTGAGTGCCGTATTCATATTTACCAATTGTTGAAGCTGTGCAAACTGCGTGCTTTCCGTTATAAACTGATCTGACGATAATGTATTATCTGGTGTTTGATTTTGAAGCTGCGCAATTAAAATCTTTAAAAAACCGTCTTGTGATATAGTGTTATTTGGGTTGCTTATTTGTGATGCACTAGATGCTGGTGTAAGTGTCGTTGGTGATGCTACAATACTCATATTTACCTCCTTAAATACTAATGTCTAAAAGCGCGTTTGGGTTTTTAAATATGCGCTTTATTTGTTTTGTGGAATTTTCAAAAACATAATTTTGCTGTTTTTGCTGATTAAAAGCCTGATTAAATGAGTTTTGACCTTGATTGCTGTTTGATTGGTTAAAATTTTGGCTAAATTGAAACAACGACTGGTTTGGCTGATTTTGATTTTGCGTGAAATTTTGTTGGCCTAAATTACTTGATGAGATAACATTTATTTGAGAAACATTCAATCCCTGCTGTGAAATATTAGCTTTTAGTGAGTCTAAATTATTATTTACAATGTTAAAAATTTCTTGGTTTTCTACATGAATGGTTGCAGTAAGTGATTTAGATGCATCAATTGAAACTTTTACATCAATCTGACCAAGCGATGGTGGGTTTACTTGAATTGTTATGCTTTTTATAACGGGAGGTTTTAAATTTTGGAGTTCGATAATTTTTTCAATAATTTGGTTAACAGGGTAAGGCTGTTTTGGTGCATTTGCGTTTTGCGCATCTGGTATTTTTTGAAAGCTTATATTGTCAGTTTGTGCAATTGTATTTTGAGTTAAATTACTATTTGTGTTCTGTGATAATTGTTGTTGGTTTTTATCTAATTCTTGTTGGCTTTGTAGAGTATCTTTTGTTTGAAGTTGTTTTAACTGAATTTCTTGCGTAGAAATAGTTTTAGTTGTTTGAGTATCTTGTGTAAATTTTTGCTGTGGTTGATTTATGTTTTGGCTTTGCAGATTTTGATTTTGAGGTTTATTTTCTTTTGTACCGCTTGAATCGTTGTAGCTGTTATTTTGAGGCAAAGGATTAGCGGTGTTTGACGATGCGGTTTTTTGCTCTTTTATGTCTTGCAAGTTTGTGCTAGCATTATTATTAATTTCCTGTGTTGAGGTCTTTGTTTGTTGTATTTGAGATTTTACTTGAGTTAGTATTTCATTTGAGTTTGATGATCTTGATTGCAAAGGCGAATTTTGTTGTATTTGCTTTCCACTTTGTATAAAAGTTTGCTGCAAAATTTGTTGTTTTTGATCCAATGAATAATTATTTTGAGTTTTGTTATCTATTTCTAACTCAGCATTAATAGAAACAGTTTTATTAGATGGGACTTGGGAGTCAGCTATCGTGTTTTTTGTTATTTGAATGGTAGGTGCTTGTTTATTTGATGTACTTTCACTTTCTTGTCGGTTTTGTTTTTTGCTGTCTTGAGTTTGCTCAATTAATTGAGTATTTGGTTGTTTGTTATTTTGTAAGGTTGCTTTTTCCAAATCAACACCAAAATTTTTTTCTTCTGGTGTTTTTTTGTTTATCTGAGCTAAAATTTTTTCATTTGTAATCTCTGGCTGTAAATCTTGAGTGTTTGGTTTTGTATCGTTTTGAGTACTTTGATTGCCTTGTTGAATTTCACTATACGCTTGAGCTTTAATAGCCTCTGCAAGTTCTTTAATATCTTTAAAAGTTTGGTTGAAAGTTTTTTGGGCGTCGCTTATGTTTTTTTGGTTTTGAAAGTTAGAAACCGTATTGTTGTTTTGGATTAAAAACAGCAAGTTTAGTAAATCGCTGCTTATAGAATCTATATTTTTACTTAAGTGTTTTACTTGAGTGTTTTTAGGTTGTTTGTTTATTAGTTCATCAAGCGCACTCAAGAATTTTTTTGAGTTAACGTCTATGTTGGTCTGACTTTGAGGGCTGTCTTTTAATAATTGTTCTAGAATTGAGCTGAAATCGTCTTTCGAATTTATCGATGTTGATTTTGCAAGCAATTTGTCTATAATCTGTGATATGAGATTGCTATCGCTTGTATTAAGTAGTGCTTTTTGCATTAAACATACCTCGACAAAAAATGTCACTAATTTCTATAGCAAAATTTGTTCCAAAAGGAGTGATTTATGAAGTTAAGTACATCAAGTCAAATGAAAGAATTAGACGCAAAATCCATTAAAGAATTTAATATACCGGATATCGTATTAATGGAAAACGCCTCAAGGGGTGCATTTGAGCTTATAAAAAAACACTTTGGTGAGCTTGAGGGTATCAAGGTATCTGTATTTGTAGGTCTTGGAAACAACGGTGGGGATGCAATGGCGCTTGCAAGACATTTGCATAATGCAGGTGCAAATGTCTTGGTTAATTTGCTCGCAAACACAGATAAGTTAAACCCAAGTCCAAAAATAAACTATGAAATTTTACGTTCAATGAATGTAGAAATTACCACAATTAATAGTATTGATGATATTAACGATGTTTTTTTGGCACATTCTCACATTATTATAGATGGTTTATTTGGTATTGGACTATCGCGCAATATAGAAGGATTGTTTTACGATATTATAGAGAAAATAAACAAATCAAGTGCAACCAAAGTGTCACTTGATATTCCTTCTGGTATTAACGCAGATACTGGTGAGTGTTTGGGTATAGCTGTAAAAGCGGATTTAACCGTAACATTTGCTTTGGCAAAACCAGGTCATTTTTTGTATCCCGGCAGAGATTACTGCGGCAGATTGGAGATTGTTGATATCTCTACACCAAAGAGTTTAATTGAAGAGTTTAAACCCACATTTAACGCTTTGGTTAAGAGTGATTTTGTTCTTGAAAATAGACCAAAAAACTCGCACAAAGGTAATTTTGGCCATGTAGCTGTAGTAGGTGGCAGTCTTGGTAAGTCAGGTGCTGTTGTTTTATCGTCTTGCGCTTGCTTAAAAAGTGGTGCTGGGCTTGTTAGTGCTGTTGTTCCAGACTGCATAAATACTGCATTTGAGTCTTTATGCATTGAAGCTATGAGTTATCCAGTTAATAGCAAAGATGGGTTTTTTTCAAAAGATTCATTTGGAGATATACTAGAATTTGTAAAAAACAAAGATGTGATTTGTTTTGGTATGGGTCTTGGGATATTTGATGATGGCTTAGACTTACTTAAAAGCTTAATTGAGATAAAAAAACCAATGGTTATTGATGCAGATGGATTAAATGTTTTAGCAAAAAAACCAGATGTGTTAAAAAATGCTAATGCACCTATAGTTTTAACACCTCACCCAAAGGAATTTTCTAGGCTTATTAATCAATCAACGCAGTATGTTATAAAAAACCGACTTAATTTGATTAAAGAATTTGCAAAAAACTACAATGTAATATTAGTTTTAAAAATGGCTGATACACTGATTAGCGATGGCAACAATATTTTTATTAATACAAGTGGTAACCCTGGCCTATCAACTGGTGGCAGTGGTGATGTATTGTCTGGTATTATTGCAAGCTTTTTAGCGCAAGGCAAAGAGGCATTAGAAGCTGCAACGTTTGGTGTTTTTTTACATGGATTTAGTGCTGATTTGGCTGTAAAAGAATTTGGCGAAAATGCGCTTTTACCATCCGATGTTATAAATTATTTAGCAAAAGCAATAGAGTCTTTTAAGATAGTGGCTCAATGACTATTTCTTCTTTTCCATCAATCTCGCGCACGTAAATTTTAATTGCTTTTTGCTTATTTATCAAGCGTCTGGATAAGTTATCATCAAATTCTATAAGATTTTCTGCGTCAATTTCACCTTTTATGATGATGTGGGCAAATTTGTAGCTATCGTGCAACTCTTTAATTTTTTGCCTTATTTCTTTGTATTGTTCTTCAGTGTTAATTAGCTTGTTTTTTTCTTCTTTGTAGCTATTTTCTATTTCTTTAAAATTTTTCACCGAATTTAGTAGAGCGGAAGGTACTTTTGCCCCTTTTACCTGTAACTCTCTAATTAGTTTCACTGACTCGCTAAAGTTTTTTAAGTTTGAATCAAGCTTTTGCTTTAGCATCTCAATAGTACTTTTTGATAATTTGAGTTCATTTGCAAGCATTTTTTCTTTCACAAGCAGTTCTTTGTACTGTGCAGAAATTTGTTTAATCTCAAGTGGTTTTATTGAGATTTTATTATTGTTGCCCACTACATTGTTTAGGATTACCTCTTTTGATGAAGTTACGATGTTTGAGCTG
Organism: Desulfurella sp.; assembly: GCA_050253135.1. GTDB lineage: Bacteria > Campylobacterota_A > Desulfurellia > Desulfurellales > Desulfurellaceae > Desulfurella. The sequence continues at coordinate 5,587 of JBFWJP010000050.1, forward strand.
AGCATTTCTTTTTTGATTTCAACTGATGGAGATAGTATGTTGCATGCAAGGCAATTATCCATTGTTACTTTATCGTCAACTTCTATATTGGCATAATTTGCGTTTTCAATAAAAGCTTCTTGTGCTATTAATGTGCCATTTAGGTTTTTGATGCGGGCAGTTTTGGCTTTTATTGTGGCATCTTGATGAACACTCCCTTTAATATCTACAGTATCTGCTTCAATATAGGCTTTTGGTCCTACGTTGCCATTAACAACGACCTTTTTGCCAGTAACTTTTATACCTGGGCCTATTATATCTTCTTCAATATCGCTACTTATGCCGATATTTACATCAGAGACATCCTTTAAATAAATATTGCCTGTTTTTATATCAGCTTTATCAATTTTTACATTTTCTTCAATGTGAAATATGCCGTTTTTTTGAATCAAAGAACCTTTTTTCTTTGATATAAACTTAATGCTTACATCATCTTCAATCCTTTCTATATCAGCTGTATCAATCCTAACATTTATTTTTTGAAGTTCTTTACCATCTTGAGCTTTTAATATATTGCCAAATATATCGTAGCCGTCTATGCCTTTTGTTGGTTTTACGTATTCTGCAATAAGTGTACCTGTATCAACTCCAATTGCAAAATTTTTTTCTTTAAAATTAATATTGCCTTTCTCATCAACCTGCCCTACTGTATTTAGCTGAAAAAAAGTTTTAAGATCGGAGTTTTTGCCATCAGTAGGTGGTGTGCCACTTGCTATTAGTACTTTAAATTTTTTGAATGTTGGGTTTAAGCGCTTTTGAATTTCTTTTGCAATTAATGGCAAAATTTCTTCTTTAATACCGTAAATTATTGAGTAAAATGCTAATTTTTTGTTTACAATTTTAATTATATCTTCTGTGCTAACATCTAGGGATTTGTCTAAGTTTGTGCAATCAACTCTAACAAAAGCATTTTTATGCAGTAGAGAATCATCTATTTCTATGTCTATTATTTTACATAGAGTGCTGGGTTGCCTTTGTATAAACTCTACAGTGTATAGCGGTTTTATTCCATCTTTCGTTTGCTCTAATTTTTTATCAACAATCTCAAAATCAATATTTGATGGATTTATTGAGAAATCTTCAATTACTCTATTTAGCTCGTCTTTGATGTTGGATGTTTCAACTCTAATTTTATCTTCCATAATTATCTTTTAGCAAAATTTATATTTTTGTGCAAGTTTTTGAGTAATTTGATTTATTTTTAACAATGATTATAATTTGATTTATGAGTCTAACGGATGTTCAATCTCAAAAAGACTATCGAAACATTAATATAAATAAAGTTGGAGTTAAAGGCGTTAAATACCCTATTACGCTGCTTGATAAAAAAAATGGCCTGCAACATACAATTGCAGATATCAATATGTATGTGTTGTTGCCTAGTAAATTTAAAGGCACACATATGAGCCGATTTATAGAAATAATAAATGAAAATAAAAATGAAATCAATATTAAAAAAATTCACCATATTTTAGCTCAAATGAAAGCTAAATTAAATGCCAATAAAGCTTATTTGGAGATAAATTTTGAGTATTTTGTAGAAAAACAAGCCCCTGTTTCAAAGATTAAGTCACTAATGAGCTATTCTTGCGGTTTGCACGCATTTAGCAGCGATGTTGATGAATTGACGCTATTTGTAAAGGTGCCTGTTACATCTCTTTGCCCATGTTCTAAAGAAATAAGCGATTACGGCGCACATAATCAACGGGCTTTTGTATCTGTTTATGTAAAGTTTAGTGATATGGTATGGATAGAAGATGTCATTAATATTGTAGAGGCAAACTCAAGTAGCGACATATACTGTTTGCTAAAACGTCCAGACGAAAAATATGTAACTGAAAAAGCTTACAATAATCCTATGTTTGTAGAAGATATAGCTAGAAATGTTGTAAAAGCACTAAAATCAGATAAACGCATTTACTGGTACAAGGTAGAAGTTGAAAGTTTAGAAAGTATTCACAACCACAATGCTTACGCCTGCATCGAAAAAGACTAATTAACCTACTTGATTATTTTTAAAATTTAGTTTATAAAGTAATATTTGATATGTGTGCATTATTTTTAAGAAATTTACAAAATATAGTTGACATTTACGATAAAGTAATGTATATAATTATTAGAAACTTTTTTGGAGGTTTAAATGAAGCTTCACGAGTACCAGGCAAAAGAGCTAATGAGTCTATACGAAGTACCCATCCCAGAAGGTAGGGTAGCATACTTTCCCTATGATGCGTGGATGGTTGCAATGGAGTTGGGTTTCCCTGTTGTTTTAAAAGCACAGGTTTTAACAGGTGGCAGAGGCAAAGCAGGCGGTGTAAAGATCGCTAAAACCGCAGACGAAGCGCGCGACATTGCCCAAG
>JBFWJP010000051.1:0-7882 GCA_050253135.1 Desulfurella sp.
ATTATTTCGTATATTACTTGCTAAAAAACGCGAGTTTTAATTTCCATTTTAATGTTACAAAACTTGATACATAAAAATTAAATAGCGAAATTTCAATCTGTATTTTTAGAGTAATCCAAGAAGCTGTTACAAACTATATAAAATATGCAAAACCACACAATATTAACGTTCATTTATTCACTAATGACAATAAAATCATTGGTTACATAAAAGACGATGGTATAGGTTTTGAAATGAATGATGCCGAAATACGTAGCGAGCAACATTTTGGCATTACTATGATGAAAGAAAGATGTACTGCTGTAGGCGGAAAATTCAACATAACTTCAAAAATTAATAAAGGAACCATAGTTACGTTTGAGGTATCAATATGAAATCAATATCAATTGTAATTATCGATGATCATAAGATCTTACTTGCAGGCTTACATAGTCTTTTATCTTCCTATAAAGAAATTGATGTAGTTGGTTTAGCTTCATCAATCAAAGACGCCATATATATGATAAAAGAAAAAAAACCAAAAATCGTTTTATTAGACATTTCTATAAACGATGAAAATGGTTTAAACTTCATTGACCAAATTAAAGAATTATCACCTTCTTCAAAAATCATTATTTTAACTATGTATGAAGATTACGAATACTTTAAAGAAGCCATAAACAAAGGTGCTTCTGGGTTTGTGCTTAAAAAATCCATGGATTCAGATTTGATTTATGCTATCAAAAAAGTAAATAGTGGAGAATTGTTTGCAGAATCTCAGTTTATATCCCAAATGATAAGCAACAATGATACAAAAAACGTATCTGTTGAAAAACAACTATGGGACAAATTAAGTGATAGAGAAAAAGAAGTTATGGTAGACTTTGCAAGAGGTTTTACAAATAGAGAAATAGCACATAAATACTATATCAGCGAAAAAACCGTTTCTACATATAAAACACGTGCATTTGAAAAATTAAATATAGAAAATAAATCTGATTTTATTAAATTTGCTTTAAAAATAGGTATTCTAAAAAGCTAAGAGGTTTTATGAAACTACTATTTTCAATAATGAGTTTTTCTTATTTATTTTCTGCTTTATTGATTTTTATTGGTATTACTGTTAAATCACAAAAACTACAATTTTATGCAAAAATTATATTTTTTGTGTCTTTTTTAGAAAATTTAGCTTATTTCCTTTACAGATGGCAAAAAGCTGGCCATATACCTGTAACTGATGCTTTTACTTCTTTTGTTTTCTTTGTTCTATGCATTGCATTATTTCAAACTATATTTATAAAAAAAAGCAATGGGTTTATTATTCTTTTTTCATCGATCTTAATAAGCTTTACACTGTTTGGTCTATCTATTGCTGGATTTAATGAAAATATACAACCGCTAATTCCTGCCCTAAAGAGCAATTGGCTAGCAATACATGTTATTACTTCTTTTCTTGCATATGCAGCTTTTTCAATTAATTTTTTAGTTGGATTATACATCTTGTATTCATCAAAACTTAAAAGCGATTACATAATAAGTTCTTTCTTTTTTGGAATTTTATTATCTGGGTTATTTGCCTCTATTTTAAAATATCTCTTAAATTATAATATCTTGATATCTGGTGTTTTAATTTTCTTGGTAGTTTTCGCAGGATTAATATACTTTCACAAACCATATAAGCCAGTTCCAAAAGAAGTGCTAATTAAACCTATCTACATAGGTTTTCCATTGTTAACAACAGGGATTATTACAGGATCAATATGGGCAAAATATGCCTGGGGCGGTTACTGGAGTTGGGATCCAAAAGAAATATGGAGTTTAATTACGTGGATAGTGTATCTCATTTACATTCATTACAATGTAAAACGCAAAAGCATACGCTTTTTATCTTACCTTGCTTTAATTGGATTTGTTTCGATTATGATTACTTATTTGGGCGTAAACTTTATAATGCCAGGTCTTCACAGTTATGCGTCTAAATAAAATATACAATGCACTAAAATCCCTTAACTTAACAATATTTCTACTCATACTTATAGCTTTTATGATAGCTATATCAAGTTTTCAATCCTTGTATCCAACATTCTTAAAATCAATTGGATTTTATAATATTTATTATTCTTTTTGTTTTCAATTGACAGTTACTCTATTCGTAATAAACCTTATAGCCTGCACCATTAGCCTTGTCCCAAAAACAAAAGGTTTATTTGAGGTTCCTATCAAAGCCCAAAAAAATTTTAAATTTAAAAATATCGAAACCAAAAAAGAACACTTCAAATCATTGTTAAAAGCCAAAAAACTATTTTTTTACGAAAAAAATAATGTAATACTTGTTCACAAATACCCGGTAAGAAAATTTGCTGTATACTTTATACATTTATCCATACTAATAATTGCGGTTGGTGCATTAATAACAAGTCTGTTTGGTTTTAGAGGGGTATTAATACTAGAGCACAATAAACCCACAAATGTAGTTTACTTAGCTAACTCAAGCACGATCCATTTACCTTTTTATATTGAAAGTAAAAATTTTAGCATAAAATATTACAAAAAAGGCAGCATTCCAAAGGAATATAAAACAACTGGATTTATTGTGGATAAAATTAAAAAAATACAATTTCAAATACGTGTTAACCACCCCTTTAAATATAAAGGCATATGGTTTTATCAATCTAGCTACATACCAAAAAAGTCGCAAACTTTCATCAACGTTTCTGTGAACAACAATACAACCAAACTCTATCTGAATAAACCACAAAAAATTGGCGATATTGTTTTGTATATAAAAAAATTACAATACTATAATTCAAAGTTTGTAGCAAATTTATATGTATTTACACAGAAAGGTTTTGCAAACGGCTGGCTTTTTGAGCATCAATCTGTTAATGTTGCTGGAGATGAAATCCATTTTTTAAATGCGCATGAATCGTTTGTTAGCATAATTTCTGCCTCCAAAGACCCAGGCAGTTACGTAATACTTTTAGGATTTATACTTATTGGTTTATCGTCTTTTTTAATACTTTTGCCTTACAAAAGAAAAGCATATACAATTTTAAAAAAGTAGATTTTTCACATAACAATTCTTTGTAGGTAAAGTTTAACTTATTAGTCAAAAAATTCCTATTTTAAAAAAATCTTTAAACATCTATATTAACAAAAAAAAGGAGGTAGGAATGGCAAGATACTTAAAAATCTCATCAATTTTTTTATTTATTGGTATTATTGTACTAGGTTTTATAACTTATGAAATTCTAAATGGTCAAAAGAGACCCCCCGTAAATATGACCATACTTGGCACAAAATACACAAACCACTTTTTTGACAAAAAGACAAAGATAAACCTATTTTGGAAAATTAATGATGGTAAAATTCATTTTGCACTTGAATCACCTGGTCAGGGATGGGTAGGTATAGGTTTTAACCCAAAAGGTCCCGTAATGAATGGAGCAGATATATTTATGGGTTTTGTAAAAGATGGAAAAACTTATATAAACGAAGAGTATGCTAATACACCATACAGCCATGAACCTATAGTGCAAGCTGGAGGAAAAGATTGCATACTATCTTATAAAGGTAAATCAACATCCAATGGCACAATTTTGACATTTACAAGAAACTTAAAATCTTGCGGTCTTCATGATAAAACTATAGAAAACAAAAATATGACTGTAATGCTTGCGTACTCAGATGGAAAAAATTTTACAAAATACCATGGTCCAAATCATAATGAAGTACAAATAAATTTTTTTGGCGAAAATAAAAATCACAAATCCTTTATGATTACATCTCATCTTACTTCCTATCAGATAGGTCTAATAGCCTGGGCATTATTGTTTATACTTGTAGGAATAATCGGATTTGCATCATCTTTTGTTGAGAAAAATATAAATCATACAGAATATATTAAAAAAGATAACACAGGATGGCTCCCATTCTTTTTAATTATGCTTTTAAGCAGTGGAGAAATTGCATGTGCAATTTGGCTTATTGTAGAGTTGTATACAAATTCTGTCAATTCTATGATTGGCTTAATAACAGGTTTTAACTTTATTTTAATGGCATTGATTGTATTATTCTATAGAAAATTTTATATAGATGACGAAGTTATCGCACAAGACATAAACGATGAAATTCCATGGTAGGAGGATTCCAATGGATGAAATAAAGCAAAATACCAATCAAGAAAATCAAGTATGTCAAGCCTGCATCGCAAGAAGAAAAATATTAAAAGCAGGTATGGGTATCGCTGGTGTAAGTTTGGTTGGAGCAATGATAAGCACTTTTGGAACAATAAAACCGCAAAGTTCAAAAGCAAATGAAAGGAAACCAATAACGGCAGGTGATAAACTAGTATATGCAATGGGACCAAAAAAAGGTCAAGTCATAACTCTTGATTCAATTAAACTAGATAAAGGAGCATTAGCTTTCCCATTGGGAAAAGAAGAGCATTTAAATTTAATAATGATTATACATGAGGTTCAATCTGAATTTAAAGCACCTACGCATTTGAGTTGGGTAATAAATGGCATTGTGGCATATAGTGCAATTTGCACACATATGGGTTGTACTGTTGATTGGCACCCAAAATCTCAAACACCAGCACCATACCCACATATTTTTTGCCCTTGCCATCAAAGTATGTACAATATATTTGAAGGTGCAAAAGTAGTATCAGGGCCTGCTCCAAGACCACTACCACAACTACCAATAAAATTTAGCTCGAATAATGAAATTGTAGCAGATGGCGATTTTGATGGTCCAGTAGGGCCAATGGTATAGGGGGATAAAATGTATAAATGGTTAAATGAAAGATTAGATCTTGACAGATTTAGCAAGAAATTTTTAAGAAAAGCCTTTCCTGTGCACCCTACATATTTTTTTGGAGAAATTGCTTTATTTAGCTTTATTATACTTGTAATAACTGGCATATATTTATTATTTGGGTATGAGGCTTCTTCAAAACTAGTTCAAATTGGATCCAAGCACCTTCCTGCTGCGTATGCAAGCATACTTGCAATTAACGCTCAACCGCTTGGTATGATAATAAGATACGTCCATCATTTTGCAGCTCATTTATTTTTAGCTTCTATAATGCTTCATTTATTGAGAGTTTATTTTTCTGGATCATTTAAAAAACCTCGTGAAATAAACTGGTGGATTGGACTTTTGCTTTTGGGATCAGCTATATTTGCTTCATTTAGTGGATACTTACTACCATATGATGCTTTTTCTGTAACAGCTACTAATATTGGCTATTATCTTGCTTCTCAAATTCCGTGGATAGGTCATTCATTAGCAAACTTTGTATTCAATGGTGCTTTCCCTTCACCTGGTGTTTTACCGCGATTTTTTGCATATCATGTTGTAATCATGCCCATTGTCATATCGCTATTGCTTGGAGCCCACTTAATTGTAATGATAAAGCAAAAACATACGCAACCTAAAGAAAATAAAGAGCATTACAAAGGATCAATACTAGGTATACCGCTTTGGCCGCAACAAACCACAATAATGATATTTTTATTTTTAATGACATTTGGGCTTTTGTTTATTATTGCTTCTTTCTACCCTGTACACCCATCACAATACTTTGGACCTCCAACCAATTCTACACCTATGGTAAAACCAGACTGGTATTTCTTGTGGATTTATGGATTGCTTAAAATAATACCAAATACTTTTGTAATTCATCTTACAAAAAGTGCTGTTATAGACCCAGAGTCAATCGGTGGGATTATAATACCATCAATAATGATGCTTTTCATATTTCTAGTACCAATATTGTCAAAATCAGATCAAAAAACTTATTACATGGAAACGCCAAAAAGTTATCCTGTAAGGTTTGCATTTGGCATAGCTTTTATTGCCTTTTTTTTAACATTATCTGTTGTTGCATATCAAGAAAATATTGGATTAAGCATTGCGCTATCAAGGATTCTTGTGTTTTTGATTCCTATAGCATCTTGGGTTACATCATATTTTTTGGCAAAAGCAAAAAATAAGTAATAACAATAAAAGTGTTCTACTAAAAAGTTTTATAAACAAACAATGGCTGGTGTTATTTTAAGCACCAGCCAAAAAATTAAATGAATTTTTAAGACATATTTAAGTATACCATTTCTTTCGTTAAAGATGAATGTTAAAGCCAACTGAAATTCCCAGCTTCTGTTGCTTTTATTTTTCCATATTTTTCTACCAGAATTGTGCAGTATAGCTTTTAAAAATTTTAATTAGTATGCCAGGAGCTTACGCTCTTAAGTTTTTGCTTAACAGCATTTTAAAGTATAAATACAGGTTATAGAATTTTCAAAATACCTCACTATCTAACTTACAATGCTTACTGTTAAGCATTTCTTATGAATAGCCCACAAATCAGCATACCATGTGCTCAAAAAGTTTCCAGAATGCAGCATTCTAATACTAGAGTTATAGAGATTTTTATTTTGCAATAGATAGCATTTAACGTAGTTTACTAAAACACCATGGGAACATATCCATTATTGATAAGATTGGATAAAGGTTCACCTATGTATTCTAACTTAAAGCCTTTTTCTTTGTAAATTTGATCTATGCCTTTTTCTTTTGCAACAAATTTGCAGGCAATAGCTTCAAGTTCTATTAGAGTATTTACAAGCTCGTCATTGTCTAAGATAGTATTTTCACTTTCACCTATCAAAAAAAACTTAACATCATCAAACCAATTGTACTTTGATGCATTAGATCCAAAAAGAATACCTGTTTTTATCACATCAATACTTGGGTTAGCTAAAATAATAACCACTTTTGATTTACTCATAGTTTTCCTCCTTATGATAAATTTCAAAATGATCTTAGAAATTTTTTCTTAAACTTTATCCTAATTTTTCCACCTTGCGTTATAAATACACTCAAAGCCATTAAAAACTCAGTTAATGCATATTCCATACCACCCTTTTGTATATCAAAGCCATGGGGAAGGTGAACAATTAATATAGCTCCAATCATTACAATCATAATAGACAATGCACCAAGGCGAATCAATATACCACTTAGCATAGATAACCCACCACAAAATTCGGCCAATCCCACAAGGAAAGCAATAAATAATGGAAAGTGCATGTAGCCAGAAAAAACAACTAAACCGGGGCCATCAAAGGCGTCAAAAAGTATGCCAGAGCCATGATAAATAAATGTCAACGCCAAAGCTAACCTAATAATAAAAATTGATATATCAAACTTGTTAAACATAATTTACCTCCTCTTATTAGTTATAATAGTGCTAACCAATCATAATTTCAAGATTAAAAATATTTTTTTAAGTTTTGTACTTACTGATATAGGCGTTATTATAATTATAAATTGACACTTGACATTATCTAAATTAAGCGTATATTGATTTTACCCCTATCCCTAGGGGGTGAGGAGGTAGGTAATGAAACCTATTATTAGTGAAAAAGTGCTTGGAAAAAAGCCATGGCTATCTTACATACCAAGATCTTTGAATAAAATTGAAAAGAAGCTATTGGAGCAAACCGAAACTGTAGGAGGTAATTTATGATGTGGTTTGGCGGTGGACCTTTTTACCATGGATGGTACGGAATTGGAGGTATGGTTATGATGTTTGTCTTTTTCTTTGTAGTAATAGCTGCTTTGTTTTTTGCAGTAAGATGGATATTTGGGTATAGTGGTTGTGGAGTAGGTCATACACATAAAAACAACAACGATGCTTTAGAGATTTTAAAAATAAGGTATGCAAAAGGTGAGATAACGAAAGATGAATTTGAAGAAATGAAAAAACATCTTTAAAAAAACGGGGTTTAAATGAAAAATAAAAAATATACGTTTTTAATAATTGGCCTTTTAGCCTTTCTTTTTACAGCTATGTATGTTTATGCACAAAGTGGTTACGGGCCTATGATGATGA
>JBFWJP010000052.1:0-7864 GCA_050253135.1 Desulfurella sp.
TTGGTTCATGAACATTATCATAAAATAAGCCTTGTTGTTTTGCGTATGCTTCTACTAAATCAATGAGATGACCCCTATTTGTTAGCTCAAGATAGTCCAAAGTTTGTTGATCGATAGGGAAAAAACTTACTGTAGAGCCATATTCTGGTGACATATTTGATATTGTTGCTCTATCTGGCACAGTCAAATAGCTCAACCCAGGACCAAAATACTCAACAAATTTATCCACAACATTGTGCTTTCTCAACTCATTTGTTATGTTTAATGCTAAATCTGTTGGCGTTGAGCCTTCTTTTAGCTTTCCTTTTAATCTTACCCCTACAACTTCTGGTATTTTCATATAATATGGCTCACCCAGTATTACAGCTTCTGCTTCTATTCCACCCACGCCCCACCCGAGTGTACTTAAACCATTGATCATTGTTGTGTGCGAATCTGTTCCAATTAACGTATCAAAGTAAGCTGTTTTTTCGTTATTAAATTTTTTTACTTTTACAATTTCACCTAAGTACTCAAGGTTAACTTGGTGTACAATACCAGCATTTGGTGGAAAAACTCTAAAGTTTTTAAATGATAAACTAGCCCATTTGAGCAACTCATAGCGCTCGATATTTCTTTTGTATTCCCTGCCAAGGTTATATTCTAAAGCCTTAATTGTCCCATATTTATCAACTTGTACAGAATGATCAATAATTAAATCTACAGGTACAGATAAATCTACTTTGCTGGGATCTTTTCCAAGTGCACCCACTGCGTCTTTTAAAGTAGCAATATCCACCACAGCTGGTACGCCTGTGAAATCCTGCATAATAACCCTTTCTGGGAAAAAGGCTATTGCCTTAGATTTTTCAGTTTTATCAAAATCGATTAAATTTAGAATATCATTTTTACTTACATATTTGCTGTCTTCATGCCTTAGCATATTCTCAAGCAAAATTTTTAACGAAAATGGCATGTGTTCGATATTATCGTTTAATTTTGCTAATTCTTTTAGACTAAAAATAACGTAATTTTTATCTTTTACTTTTAGTATACTTTTTGTATTAAAACTATCCATTTTTCCCCCATATTTGTTAGTTTTTTAGACAGTATGTGTTTAAACAGGCAAACTCTTCAAATGATTTTCGAGGTGGCCTTTCTATTTCATCTTGTTTTTGTTTTTCGCTTAGTAAAGGATCAATTTCTTTTTTGTGTTTGCCAAAAATTATTAAAGATATAACCTGTAAATCCTCTGGGCTTGCAATTACATCTTTTACCTTTATTGGGTCATAACCTGCAATTGGATGTGCAACATAGCCTAGCTCGGTAGCTCTTAATATCAAAAATGCCACACTCATGCCCGTATCAAACAAATAATACTTTCTATCTGACAGTATACAATCTTCTGTCTCTTTTGCTAATACTGCTATAATCATAGAAGCATTATATGCCCACTCATTACCTTTTGATAGGGCTTTTTTAATAGAATCCAAGTAAGGCTCTTCATAAATAAATACAAACTTTTCTGGTTGTTTATTAAAACATGATGGGGCTAACACTGCAGCCTTTGCAAGATCAAAAATTAAATCTTTTGTAATCGGTGTTTTTCCCAACGATCTGTATGAGCGCCTCTTTTCAATTGTTTCTAAAACGTTCATAAATTTCCTCCTTGTTTTCTCAAATTGTCTATTTTTGTTATTTTTGTTTTGCTATATTTTGATTTAGTTGCCATTTCTTCAAAATTTATGATTTTATCTATAGCTAATAAAAAAAGTCCAAACCTATACTCACCTACTTTATTTTTGTCATAATTTTGCTGAAAGAAAGCATATTCGTCTTCTTCTTCTATAATTTTCATCTGGTATAGTACTTCAACCTGAGCTTGAATTGGTAGATTACAAAAATAACAAAGCTTGTCTTTAAACACTTTTTTATCTATATGGGTTATTTGTTCAATAAAAGAAAAGTCGTAATTTAGTTTCATAAAATTTTGCTGCAAAATATTGGGCTTTTGACTTTCATATAAAAACTCCCTCAAACCTGAAACACTAAGATGTAAAAAAGAGATATTTCTAAAAATAAAAATAAGTCGCTTTTTTATATAGTCAATAAAAAAGTATTTTTTTAGTATTTATCAAAATTAATTAGGTTATTTTAGTAAATTAGAATAAATCTGGAAATATTCTTGAGCAATTTTTTTCCACAAATAGTTTTTTTTAATAAACTCATCGGCTCGAAAGTAGTTTCTTTTATCATTTAATGATTGCTTAATGGCAGTGCATATAGAAGATAAGTCACCACTTTCGCAAAAATAAGCATAGTTTTCAAAATATTCTTTCGTACTACTACATTTTCCAATTACTAAATTTGCTCCGAATAATCCAGCTTCAAGGCTTGCAAGACCTGGTGTTTCAAGCCAGCTAACAAGTGCGTGTGTATGGGCGCATTTATATGCACCGCAAATTTCGTTTTGCGGTAGCGTGGCGTTTATATGTATAACTTTATCTGGTTTCATATATTTGAGGCATTTTTTATAATACTCTTTGTGTGTAGGATAAACTTTGCCTATTAAAACGATTTTTATATCGTTATCATTATAAGCTGCTTTAAGTAAGTTTAAGATATTTTTTCTCTCGTCAATGCGGGCTACGCATAGTACAAATTTGTCAAAATGGACTTTATATTTTTGTTTAAATTCTAAGGCATCCATGCTATTAGTTAAGAGATTTTCATCAACACCGTTTCTTATAACTGTGATCTTTGATTCATCATTCACGAATGATTTTAAATAATCTTTTTCAGCTATAGAGTTAGGCAGTATGCAATCACAAGCATTGAGTGTGTTTTTAAATAATTTATCAAAATTATATATGTTTTCTTTTAAAAAAGTAGAGTAAGTTAAACCTTTTAAAACTCTATTTACGTCTTTTGCTAGGTTAAAAAGATTTTTTGGCAATAAATTTTTAATAAATTTATAGTAGCTGGATCTACCTTTTTCTTCTAAGCTAGAAAAATCAGCATATATAGGAGAGATAACTATTTTTTTATTGTAGCTTTTTGCTAACTTGACAAAATAAGCCGTTTCACTGAGGCGTTGAATGTTGAAAATATGGATTATGTCGTAGTTTTTTATGATTTTTTTTATAACTGAAGGATCTGTTTGTATATCACTTATTATTTGATCTTTTAGATTATTAATAATTGATAGCATCTGAATTGTGTCGCCACCAAGATTTTCTAAATAGTCTTTTCTATTTATAAATAGAACTTTTAACTGTTTGCAATCTTTTTCATAAATTTTATTATTCTGCAACTTGAACACCCCTTTCTGTTATATTTGTGGGCAAATTCGTTTATTTTGAAAGTATCAGTATTGCCCAAGAGTCTTTGCAAGGTTGTTTTTACTTGTTCTGTATTGTAGCACTTATAAAATGGCAACTGTTCAATATCCATATAAAATCCATCCCTATGACTCTGGTATTCTTCTATGTCGTATAAAAATAAAATAATTGGTCTTTCTAAAATTGCGTAGTCAAAAAAAACCGACGAATAATCACTAATAAGAATATCGCTTGCAATTAATAATTCTTGAATATCAATATTTGGCTGATTGAAATATACGCTATCCTTATCCAAAGGGTGAAGTTTCACTACCAGGTCAATTCCATTTTGTTTAAAAATTTCTTTAAGTTCTTTGATTAAATCTACCCTGCAAATATATTTATCTCTAAATGTTGGAGCATAAAGAGCAATTTTGGAGCTTTTTATGTTTAGCTTTGATAAAACATTTTCTTTTACGCTTTGTGCAAATAAAGAATCGCTTTTTGCCTTAAATAGTATGTCGTTTCTAGGTTGGCCAGTAGGTAGGATTTTTTGTTTTGCTATACCAAAAGAGCTTTCAAAAGCGTAAATTATATGCTTTGAGGCTATGCATAGGTAATCAATATACTTGTGTTCATAAAGCCCAAGTTTTTCTTTCAGATAAAATTTTTTACGATCAACTTTAGCATCAAAGCCCATCTTTTTTAAGGGTGTGCCATGCCATAGGTTAATAACAATTGTTTTTTTATTTTTTACATAGTATACATCTTGATAGTTGTGTGTTGTAACAAAAAATTTAGCTCTAATGGCTTTAAAAAACATCCCAAACCCAATTTTTAAAACGGGGAGGTTTTGATCTTTAAGGAAATTGAAAGTGTTTTTATCATGCGCAACCCAAAAAGCTTTAAAATTATTTTCTTTAACCATAGACAGATACAAGTACTTAGAGTTATCAACAAATGAGCCATTAAGCGAAGAAAACAATACAAGATTGTTATCTAATTTTATAAAAGGCGATATGAAATGCTTTACAAGATTTAAGAAAATAACATTAATGTATTTTTTAAGCTTCTTTATCACTAAAGAGCGCCTTTGCAGTTTCTAAATCTTCTAAAAAATCAATCTCGATACAACGCCTATTTCCTACATCTAGTGGAGCAATTTTTATTCCTTTTTGTATAAGTTTATTAATTGCTTCTTCAAAGTAGTCTTTATTTGTACATTCTTGCAAGCAATTTTTAAATAAGTCTAAGTAAGGAGCTTTTATAAAGTTTATACCCAGTGCTTCACCTTTTGCGCCCGATAGGTTCTTTGATACCTTTGCAATATAGCCATCTTCGTTAAGTATATATTTTACCTCTTCTTGGGCTGTATTTGAGACATTTGTTGCCATGCAGTTTTCATTAAGTTTTAAAATATCAGCAATAATAGTATCGTCAAACACAATGTCAGCATTTAACCACAGTACATCTTCATTTTTGATTTTATTTAAAGCAAGCAAAAGACTTTTTGCAGTATTTGTTGAGTGAAAGTTGTTATTGTATACAAATAAAAGTTGTGGAAAACTTTCCATTATCATTTCTTTTTTAAACCCAACGACGATGATAATATCGTTTATATCAATGTACTTTGTTAAATTTTCTATTTGTTTTTCTAGAATAGATTTGTTGTGAATTTTAGTTAGTGTTTTGGGTATTGAATTTTCAAGCCTCATACCAAAACCGGCTGCTAGTACTACAACTTTCATTTTATCTCCTTCAAAATATTAATTATTCTTTGAGATGTTTTACCATCCCCATACGGGTTTACTTGATTTGACATGGATTTATAGTAATTGCTATCCGTTAGTAATTGTTTGCAAGTGTTAACTATGTTTTTTGTATTTGTACCTACAAGTTTTGCTATATTTGCCTGTATTCCTTCTTGCCTTTCCGTTGTTTCTCTAATTACTAAAACGGGTATACCAAATGTAGGGGCTTCTTCTTGAACACCGCCTGAATCTGTTATTACAAGGTAAGATTTGCTCAAAAGGTATACAAATTCAGGGTAAGTTAAGGGCTTAATGAGTTTTATATTTTCAAAACCAGAAAGCATACTATAGGCTAAACTTTTAACATTTGGGTTTAAGTGAACGGGATATACTATCTCAATGTCTTTAAACTCTAAAGCAATCTGCTTTATTGCGTTAAAAATTGATTGCATTGGTTTGCCGAAACTTTCTCGCCTGTGAGATGTAAGCAAGACAATGCGTTTTGAAAAATTAATTTCTTTAAAAGCATCAAAAGTTGTGTTTGCTTCTTTGAGCTTTTTTAAAATCAGATGCAGTGCATCTACCACGCTGTTGCCCGTCAAGTAAACATTTTTTTTGATACCTTCGTTTAGTAAATTATAGTATGCAAGTTTTGTAGGCGCAAAATGGTAGGTGGCTATAGCAGATATAAACTTTCTATTTGCTTCTTCGGGAAATGGGTTATAGATATCAAAACTCCTAAGTCCTGCTTCGACATGCGCAATTTTAATTTTAAGATAGAAAGCAGACAGTGCTGCTGCAAAAGCTGTTGTGGTGTCACCTTGCACTATTACAATATCGGGTTTTTGAGTCTCGTAAATTTCTTTTATTTTAAGCAAAATATTGCTTGTAATATCGAAAAGTGATTGTGCATTTTTCATTATATGAAGATTGTAATCAATATGGATATTAAAGAAATTTATAACTTGATATAGCATTTCTTTGTGTTGTTCACTTACACATACAACTGTATCAAAATATTTTTTAGCCTCTAAAATTATAGGTGCTAATTTAATAGCCTCTGGCCTTGTGCCGAAAACAAACATTACTTTCATTAAGCAAACTTTTAACATATATTACCAAAAAAAACAAGGAATTGAGTGATTGCTATAGCAAGAATTTTATGTTAGTATAAATTATGATGCAGGCTAGGATTTGTGAAATTTTTTATTCACTTCAATTAGAAGGTGCCATGCTTGGTTACCCGGCCGTTTTTGTAAGGTTCAGCGGGTGTAACCTCAATTGTGTTTTTTGCGATACAAAGTACGCTTTTGATGAATATAAAATTATGTCTTTACAAGAAGTTGAAAAAATCGTTTGTATCTATGGCTGTAAAAGAATAATTTTTACAGGTGGTGAGCCTTTACTATATGCAAACTTTATCAAATCATTTATCTTTGAATACAATAAAAAATACAGTTATTTTTTAGAAACAAACGGTACAATTTGGGTAGATTTTGCCCCTTTATTTGAGCATATTGTAGTTAGTCCAAAATTTGATCATTTGAATTACGAAGTGCTAAAAAAGTATAGAGCGCTAAAGAATGTGGAGTTTAAAGTTTTAGTGGATAACGCCCAATCATTGAGAGATATTGAAATGTTTTTTAAAAGCCTTCAAATAACATCAGCTACATTACAGCCTATTTTTTTGCCGGATGAATCAATGAATGATTTTATAAAACGAACGCAAGATATTATTGAAGTTTTTAAAAGAAGCAATCTTGTAAATAGCAATGTAAGGCTTATTATTCAAAATCATAAAATAATATATGAAAAAACTAGAGGTGTATAAATGAAGAAAAAATGTTTACTAATTTTTTCTGGAGGTCTTGATTCTACCACATGCCTTTTTTGGGCACTGGATAATTACGATGAGGTCCATACAATTACTTTTGATTATAACCAAAGGCATATCATAGAAAAAGAAATGGCACAAAAGACGATTGTTTTAGCCAAAAATATAAAGAAAAAAGAGATAAGCTACTTTGAGTTTAAAATAGATTTATCTACAATAGGCGCAAGCGCGTTAACAGACTTTTCTATTGATGTTCCAAAAAACAGAAACATTGATAGCAATGAGGTACCAATTACTTATGTACCTTTTAGAAACGGTATTTTTTTGTCTATTGCGGTAGCTTATGCAGAAACTTTGGATGTTACAGATGTTGTAGGTGGTTGGAATGTAATTGATTATTCTGGTTACCCAGACTGCAGACCAAACTTTTTGAAAAGCTTTCAAGAAACGGCTACACTTGGTACGAAAATTGGACAAAATAAATCTTTTAATATTATTGCACCATTAATTAACCTTACAAAATCACAGATTATAAAGCTTGGCAAAAAACACGATGCAGACTACTCATACGCTTATTCCTGCTACGAAGGCAAAGAAGAATTTTGCGGCGAATGTGATTCGTGTATTTTGCGTGCTCAAGGTTTTAAAGAAGCAGGCTATTTAGACGATTACATTGTAAGGCTTGCTACTTCATCAAAGGAAACAAAATTACATCCCTGATAGATGGGTTGTTGGTTAAAAGCATAACAAGCCTATCAATACCAATACCCTCACCTGCTGTTGGTGCAAGGCCATACTCTAAGGCAACGATATAGTCTTCGTCATACATAGAAGCTTCTTCATCGCCTTTAGATCTTTCTTCTAGTTGTTTTATAAATCGTTCTTTTTGATCAAACGGATCGTTTAGTTCGGAAAATCCATTTGCTATTTCCATATTAGCTATAAATAACTCAAATCTATCTGTAATAAGCGGATTTTGC
>JBFWJP010000053.1:0-7827 GCA_050253135.1 Desulfurella sp.
TTTCAAGACCGCCGCCATAAACCACTCGGCCACTCCTCCAGTAAACTTTCACAAGTATAGCAAATGTCAACTTTTTTTCAAGTATTTTTGTATAATTAATGCTTGACAAAGTTAGATTAATATAATATTATTAGATAAATATAACAAGGAGGGATGGCATGTGTGTATTGGTAGTTGGTGGTATGGATAGGTTAGAAGATGACTATATTAAAACAGCTAAAAGTATGGGAATTGATTTAAAGGTTTTTACTAAACGCGTTGGTGATTTTTCATCTAGAATAGGCAGTATCGATGGTGTTGTAATATTTACAAATAAGGTTTCGCACCCAGCAAAAAATCAAATCGTTAAATTTTTAAAAAACACAGATAAACCAGTGTGTATGTATCACTCATGCGGTATATGCTCACTAAAAAAAGCGTTGGTGGAGTTGAAAGAAAAAATCAAAAGTAGAGTGTGTTAATCTTTCGTTAATGTATTTTGTGATATTGTGGTGGTTGAAATAATTTTGGAGGTGAGGTGATTATGCAAAATGCAGGTTCGGTTGAAATTTTTAACAAGGTTGCTGAGGTTAGCTTAATATTTTGGCTGACAAAAATTGTAGCAACAACGCTCGGTGAGACATTTGGAGATTTTTTATCAATGACGCTAAAGTTGGGTTACTCTACTACGCTTGTTATAACGGCTATCTTTTTGATAATTACGCTTGCTACGCAGTTGTCGTCAAAAAAATACGTACCATTATATTTTTGGCTTGCAATAGTAGGCACAACAACAGTAGGTACTGAAATTTCTGACTTACTTGATAGAACGCTTCATTTGGGTTATCCTTTGGGTAGTTTAATTTTAGCAACAGGTTTATTTCTAACTCTATTTGTATGGTTTAAAAAATTTAGCGATTTAAGCATCTGCCCTATGGCGGATAAAACAAAAGAGTTATTTTTTTGGATGGCTGTTTTGTTTTCTAATAGCTTGGGTACTGCTTTTGGCGATTTTTTGTCTGATAGTTTAGGTTTGGGATATTTAGGTGCTACATTCATTACAATAGGTGTAATTTTAGCAGTTTTAGTGTTGCATTACTTTAGCAATGTAAATAAGGTTGCTTTGTTTTGGGTAGCATTTGTTTTTACAAGACCATTTGGCGCAACTTTTGGGGATTTATTAACAAAACCAATATCAATGCACGGTTTGGGGTTTAGCACGCTAAGCGCATCTTTTGTAGAACTTGCTATTATTACAGGGTTAATCCTTTTTGCACATTTAAATTTAAAATCAAACCAAAAACTATCATATCAAAAAATCAAAAGAGTCAACTAGGGTTTTCCTAGTTGACTTAATCTTATTTTTTAAACCATAAAACCTTTCTATATGCTTCGTATATTCCTGATAAAAAAATTCAAAAGTTATTTTTTTCTTGACAATTTATTACGCTTTTGATACTTAGTATTACTGGAATTTATTTCGTAATACTAAGAGGGGGTAAGATGAAGAGGGGGTTTTTGGTTATTTCCGTTTTATTTTTATTTGGACAAAGCGTATACGCTAACGATTCTCAAACGCTTGAACCTGTAAATATTAGCTCTACTAAAATCATTGAACCAACCAAACAAACAGAACAAACTGTCTACTCAGGCCTTGAAGTTACAAAAGAAGGAATAGATTTAGGTGGAGTACAGGCGCAAACAAGCGTTTATAATGCTATAGGTATCTTACCGGACGTAAGCGTGGAAAATGCGGATCAAAGCGGTCTTTGTGCTGAGGGCACAAATATTAGAATTAGGGGTGTTAGAGGATATTTGGGTGCAATGACAGTTGATGGTATACCGAATTATGGTGGCAATCCTATGGGACCAAGAGATTATATCTACAACATACAAAATTTTAAAGCAATTAAAGTTTATGAATCAGCTACACCAGCTAACTTGGGTGTAGGTGTGGGTAATAGGGGTGGTGCTATTGAGTTAGTCCCATTGTGGCCATTAAAATCCACTCAGTTTAAAATTCAGCAGACATATGGTTCTTATGAATTATACGAAAATTTCTTTAGGTTTGATTCTGGCAATGTTAACAAGTCAGGTACTAAATTTAGCGCTTCATACTCATATGGTATAGCAAACAAATGGAAAGGCCCAGGTGAGATTGGTCCAAGAAACAATATAAATTTTATGTTTGACCAGCCACTAGGTGATGTGTTTGATGCAAAAATATTTTTTAATTATAATTTTGTTAAGCAAAATCTTTATAGGGCACTTACATATAATCAAATTGACAATATAAATCTTGATTACAATAGCTCAAAAACTGGCTATAGCGCGCAAGATATCAACTATTATGGCTACAATCATGGAGATTTTCAAAATACGGATGTGTTTAGCATACTGAAATTTATGCCAAACGAAGTGTTTAATATTACATTAAAACCCTATTATTCAAAAGAAGACACACACATCTACCAGGGTGTTACACCACAAAATATTATCCAAAAAAGAACGCGTGATATTGAGAAAAAAGGCATAATAACTCAGATAGATTTTAGCTTTCAGCCTTTTATAATCTCAACAGGTATGCAGTATGAAATTTCAAACATGGATATTTATTCCCAAAATTATGCAATTGTAGGCGATAATCTGTCTTATAGAGGGTATGGGGTTTTTGCAACTTCTGGCGATACTTATTTAAAATCGCCTTTTTTACAAGTTGCCTTTGAGAGTCAAAAGTTTAGTGCTCAGGCTGGTCTAAAGTACTTCAGGTTTAACGATTCACCATCGGAAGGCTATGTAACTAACAAGTCTTACCCATATAGCTTAGTTAGAGCGCCCGATTTAGACAGAAAAGCAAGGATTTATGATATATGGCTTCCAAATGCAGGTGTTGCTTATAAATTTAGTGATTTTTTTGAGCTTTATTCAAACTATGGCAGAAACTTTATAAGACCTTATGCGTATATGCCACTTGTTAACCTATATAATTTAAATAGACAAACTTTCCAAAAAGCTCATGTAACGCTTAATGACTTGTTTGATGGTTTTAATATTGAACGCTCAGATAATGTTGATTTGGGTGCACGCATAAGGGGTTCGTGGTTTGATATTTTGCCTACTGTTTTTTATTCTAAACAAAAAAATTTACTGACAACCGTATATGATCCTCGGGTTAAGCTTAATTACCAGCAAAACATTGGCAAAGCTACAGGGTATGGTTTTGAGCTTGCATTTAATGCATATTTAAATGATTATTTAACTGTATTTTTTAACCCATCTTTTACAAGTCTTACATACGATGATAATATTAGTTATCAAGGTAAGATTGTAAATTGTAAAGACAATCAAGTGGTAGATGTGCCAAAATGGCTCATAAAAAGCGGTGTAATTGTGAATTATGATAAATGGCAGATTGTGCCGTCTATATTATTTGTAGGAAAAAGGTATGCAGATGCAGCACATACTCAAGAGGTGGCTTCATACACAACACTAAATGCACAGATTAATTATACAATGAAAAATATTTATAAAATGCATGAGTTAAAATTATCACTTCAGCTAAACAATATTTTGAATAAAAAATACATTGCTGTTATAAATGCTATGGATGATGCAATGGCAGGGCAAACCAGCTTTTACGCAGGTGAGCCGTTCAATGCTAGCTTTAGCGTTAATTTAACATTTTAGGAGAAGTTTATGCGATATGTACAAGAATGGCTAGATTATGCAAATAGATTTCATGGGCACGTATGTCCGTATGTAGCACTTGGTATAAAAGCATCGCTAATGCTTTTAAAAAAGATGAATATAGAACGTGCAAGCCTCCAAGATACAATAAATGAAAATTTACTTGCAATTGTTGAGTGCAATAATTGTTTTCTTGATGGTGTTCAAATAGCGACGGGCTGTACAATCGGTAATAATAGTCTAATTTATTTGGATACAGGTAAAAATGCACTAACGCTTGTTAGAAGAGGCACCTTTGAGGGTTTTCGCTTATATATGGATTCAGAAAAAGTAAAAAATTATTTTCCAAAAAGAGGTATTGAGCTTTTTGATAAAGTTGTAAAGCAAAGAAACGCAACTTCAGATGAAATGAAAGAAATGTCTCAATTATGGAGCCAAACAGGGTATAAAATGTTTGAATTAGATGATAGCATATTTAATGTAAAGTCTGTCAAAATTAAACCTATTGAAAGAGCACCGGTATTTGATAGCATAAAGTGCGATGTTTGCGGAGAATTTGTGATGTCAACAAAAATCTCAACAATAAATGGCAAGCATTACTGTGCAACGTGTGCAAACAAAGAGTACTTAAGCCTAATTGGTCGTGGTATTCAATTAATGACAAACTCTTTATTTTTGGAGGATTAAATGAAGCGCTTGATAGTTTTTTCTGTATTATTTTTTATTGTTGGCATCAATGCAAACGCTAAAGAAGTAGTGGATTTATTAGGAAGGCATATTGATATAGAGCATAAGGCAACCCGCATTGTAGCAATTGGACCTGGTGCATTGAGGCTGGTTTGCTATATGGGTTTGTCTTCTCATGTAGTTGGTATCGAGAATATAGAAAGACACTCAACAGCGCCATATATAGTAGCAAACTCATCGTTGCTCAAATTACCTACCATTGGACAAGGTGGGCCAAATTCAAGTATAGATACCGAAAAAATTTTAAGTGTCAAACCAGATGTAATATTTGTAACTTATTTAGTGGATAAACGGACTGCAGATGCATTGCAAGATAAGACGCATATACCTGTAGTGGCATTAAGCTATGGCAAAGTAGCTACATTCAACAATGATGATTTTAAAAAATCTTTATTGTTGATAGGCGAAATTTGTGACAAACAAGACCGTGTAAAACAAATAATCAGCTTTTTAAGTAATGAGTTCAAACAATTGCAAGAATTATCGCAAGGTAAACAAAAAGTAAGTGCATATATTGGCGCATTAGGCATGCGTGGTGCGCACGGCATAGAAAGTACACAAGGCGATTTTTTACCATTTAAATTACTTGGGATTTACAATGTAGCCTCTAGTGCTAAAATAAATGGAGCTTTTATGATGAGTAAAGAGCAACTTTTGGCGCAAAACCCAGATTATATATTTATAGATTTTCTTGGCTTAGCCTTAGTTAAACAGGACTACAATACAAACTCTAAATTTTACAATAGCTTAAAAGCTTTTAAAAACAAAAATGTTTACATAGAATGGCCGTATAACTACTATGCTACAAATATTGATAATGCACTTATAGATACTTACTGGATTGCCAAAGTTGTGTATAAAAAAAATATAAATATGGAGCAAAAGGCTAATCAAATTTATAAATTTTTATTGGGTAAACCGCTTTACAATGAAATGCTAAAGTACTATCCAAAGTTTCAAAAAGTGGTTTTTTAATGTTGATTAGAGCTTACATTAATCAAAAAAGGATAAAACTACTATACATAGGTATAATGCTGGTTTTATTACTGGTACTGGTTTTAGTTTCTGTTATAGTGGGTTCTTACAAGATGGGATTAAGCGAATTTTTCAAGTCTTTATTTTTTCAAGGCAACAAAAACTCAGAACTCGTAGTTTGGCAAATGCGCCTGCCTCAGGCACTCACTGCACTACTAACGGGGGCAGGTTTGGCTCTTTGCGGTGCTGTTTTGCAAATTGTGCTTAAAAACCCACTTGCTTCGCCTTTTACATTGGGTATATCTTCTTCAAGTGCCTTTGGAGCTGCTTTGGCAATTTTTTTTGGCTCATCGTATTTTAATAGTCCTTATATGGTTAGTTTAAGCGCATTTTTGTTTTCTTTAATTGCTACTTTGATTATAGTAATGCTTTCAAGATTGAGAAATGTTTCAAACGAAACCATGATTTTAGCCGGCGTTGCCACAGGATCACTTTTTAGCGCTTTTTTGGCTTTTTTGCAGTATTTTTCAAGCGATACACAACTCAGCGCTATTATTTTTTGGATGTTTGGCGATTGCTCACGAACTACATATAAGGAAATACTGCTAATCTTGGTTTTTTACTTATTGAGCTTATTGTTTTTCTTAAGCAGACAAGTTGACTATAAATTGCTGCTTTTTGGCGACGAACAGGCAAAATCTTTTGGTGTAAATGTAGAAAATTTAAGGATTGTAAGCATGGTTGCAGCATCATTGCTAAGCTCTATAATTGTAGCTTTTGTTGGAATTATTGGGTTTGTGGGTTTGGTGGCCCCACATATAGCAAAAAGGATTACTGGTCTTGATTATTTTTTATTATCAAGTACAGTTGTGGGTTCAATAATTTTGGTTGCTTCAGATTTAGTAGCTAAAAGTATTTTGCATAACGCTATACTACCCGTTGGAATTGTAACTTCTTTTATTGGGGCACCAGCGTTTTTTTATCTTATAGTAAGGGGCAAAAGGTGAGTTTGGAAGTTAAAAATTTGAGTTTTGGCTACAATAAACGTAGGAAAATTTTAGATAATGTATCTTTTTGTGCAAATAAAGGTGAGTTAATTGCACTGCTTGGCGTAAATGGTGCAGGAAAGACTACGCTGCTTAAGTGCATATGTGGTATTTTAAAACCATCAAGCGGAGAAATAAAGTTTAACGATAAACTACTAAACAATATGCCTTTAAGAGAGATTGCAAAAAATGCTTCGTATTTTGCACAAAACACTATGTACAATGATTTAACTGTTTTTGAAAACATCCTGCTTGCAAGAAAACCACACGTTAATGGTTCATTTAGTGCAAAAGACTATATAAAAGTCCAAGCGGTAATAAAAAAACTAAATTTAGATCACCTTGCTTTAAAAAAGTTTAGTGAATTAAGCGGGGGAGAAGTCCAAAAGGTAAGGGTGGCTCAACTATTGGCCCAAGAGACAAAACTATTGCTTATAGATGAGCCTCTAAATAATCTTGATCTAAAAAACCAAATTGACACCATACGCCTTATAAAAGATTTAGTGGAAAAAGCTAATCTTATAGCCATAATGGCAATTCATGATATTAATGTTGCTCTAAACTATGCACACTCGTTAATTTTTTTAAAAGACGGCAAGGTTCTTGATTTTTGTAAAAGTACACAGGCTAGCCCACATACTATAAAAGAAACGTACGGCATAGAGTTTGATTTTATCAACTCAAATAACAAAAAAATATGCATACTAACTTAAATTATTTATCAACCGTAGCGGCTCTTGTTAATTTTGAAAATTTTATACCGTTTAGTCCACCTATTTTAATGGCTATATCTTCTATAGCTTCTGGAGTGCCTCTTATGATAATAGTTTCTAAGCAATTGTGGTGATCTATATGAATATGTGTTGTGCATACTATATTTATAGGTGAGTGATGCTGTATATCGATTAACCTTTCTGTTAAATCTTTTTTATGGTGGTCATAGATTAGCACTAACACACCAAATACCTCTTCGCTGGAGATATTCCACTTTTCTTCCACTAACTCTTTTCTTATTAAATCCCGTACAAATTCAGATCTTGAAGCATAGCCTTTGTTAATCATTTTTTCATCTAACTCTTTAAGCAAAGATTCTGGCAAAGAAATACTAAACCTAATTGTTTCATCCATAAACTTCTCCTTCGTGTTTTTTTGAAACTCTAAACAAAAAGTATTGTACATTTACTTATATTTCTTGTCAATAAAGCTAAAATTTTCATTGCATTTTTTTAATTTTTTACTTGCTTTTGTAAAATAATGGATATAAAATAAAAAAAAATAGGAAAACAAGGGGGTTTGATGAAAGCAATTATTATGGCTATAATTATAACTTTATCACTCTTATTATAAAGTGTATATGCAATAGATGAATATACTAGGATCGAAGGCATAGTGT
>JBFWJP010000054.1:0-7811 GCA_050253135.1 Desulfurella sp.
GAACCAAGATATACAAAGTGACACAAGTACTTCCAATTCCGTAAGCTTTAACAACGGCCAAATTACAATTACAAATAACGGCTCATCCGATATATCTATTAAAGTTCTACCTACAACTCAAGTGCCACAAGCGGCTTTACAACAAGGAGTTACACCAGTTCAATCAGATAATGCCAGTTTAGATACTCTCATGGAATCTCTAAACCAACCAATCGCTACAGGTCAAAGTATAAGCTCATCAACCATAAATAATGACTCCTACACAATGCAAGCAACATTTTACGATTCTACAGGCACAAAGCATAATTTAAACATAACTTTCACAAAATCTGCCTATAACAAAACAAACAGCACTACAACTTGGGATTGGCAGGCGGGTTTACCAAATAACGATGCTACGCTTTCAAACAATACAGGCCAAATAGTATTTGACAGCAACGGTGGGCTAGACCCAAGCACCACTTCACCTACAATAAATTTATCATCGTTTAATAACGGCGCTTCTAATATGAGTCTTTTGTTAAATTTTTGGAATACTCCAAATGCCAGCTACTCTGGTAACCAGTTTACTGGATTAACACAATTTGGTATGAATTCATCCACATCAAGCATATCATCTGATGGTTCTACATCTGGTATGCTACAAAGTGTCAACTTTGATGCAAGTGGTGATTTAATGGGAATATATTCAAACGGCAATTCTTACACAATAGGTAAAGTAGCTGTAGCTAACTTCACAAACCCTCAAGGTCTTTCACAAGTTGGCTCTAATTTATTTCAAATTACAGCCAACACAGACAGCCCTCAAGCAATTGCTTCAAAATCATACATCGGAGCTGCGGGATACGGTGGTAGAGGTACAATATCGCCCTCAAGCTTAGAGCAAAGTAATGTTGATTTAAACACACAGCTTACAAATATGATTATGTATGAAAGAGCTTATCAAGCAAATACAAAAAGCATACAAACATTAGACCAAGTCATACAAACGGCTATTCAATTAAAACAGTAAGGAGGTAAACGCATATGATGCGATCACTTTGGAGCGGAGTTTCTGGGCTTCAGACCAGTCAAGATTTTATGGATGTTGTAGGAAATAACGTAGCAAATGTAAATACTGTGGGCTATAAGGCAAGCCAGATTAATTTTAGCGACGTTTTAGCCCAAACTTTGAGTGGGGCAACGGGTCCACAAGGCGCTTTAGGCGGTATGAACCCAATGCAAATAGGTCTTGGCACGCAAGTGGCAAGCACAAGTAAAAACTTTTCTCAAGGCAGTTTGCAGACTACAAATGTTACTACCAATTTAGCCATTCAAGGCAATGGATTCTTTATTGTAAGTCCGGACAATGGAAATACCTACAAATATACCAGAGCAGGGGATTTTACATTTGATGCAAACGGAAACCTTGTAACCCCAACAGGTGACATTGTTCAAGGATGGTTAGCCAATAACACCACTCACTTAATAAATACTGCCTCTACCATTACAGGCATTAACATACCGCAAAATATGACTGTGCCAGCAGGCATTACCAAAAATGTATCAATGACTGGAAACTTAGATGGCGGCCAAACCATTCAAACTTCTGAACTAACGCCAATAACACCAACGCTTGAAAATTCTACAGGCCAAATAAACATGAATTCGATATACAATTCAAACGGCAATCTTATAGGCGTAGGCCAGACAACAGCAACAGCTGCGGTGGCAACTGGTAGTAGTAAAGTGGCCGATCTATATGATATTAATGGCAATAAGATAGGTAATAATTGGGCGGTCACTGCCAACAACATACCACCACCGTCTTCTCTGCAAACACTAAATGATTTGGCTCAATTTATCGTTGATCATTCCACCGGATCTCCCACATATAAAATTACACCAGGCGGCGAAATACAGATAACAAATAATACTGGCGGTACAGTAACAGTGCCCACCATTAATAGCACTGACCCAGTTTTAAACGGCATCTTATCTAATTTGTCTGGAAAAACTATTTCCGCTGGTGGCACCATAACAAGTCTGCCTTTTTTTTCGACACCTGGCGATGCTGTAGCTATGAGTTTTGACGACGGAGCTAATTACAATACTTACATATACGGTAGTGGTATATCAACTGCCGGTACACCAAGCAGTACAGGAATTATATCTGGCAGTGTGCGATATTTTCAAACTCTTGATGATTTAAAAACAGACATTGGCGATGACATTGGTTCTGCTAACGCTACTGTAACGCTTAACTCAAGCGGTGAGATACAGATTATGCCTATCAATAGTACTCCAATTCCCCCCATAGGCCCTGTCTACTCAAATAATTCAAACCTTGCAACAATTTTGGGCACTTTATCTGGACAAGTTCAGCCAACGGGTTCTACAAGTCAGCCGTTTATGGCAGATACATACTCCACATCTATAGCTGTATACGACTCATTGGGTAATAAGCACGATGTTACATTTAACTTTGCAAAAACGAATTATAATCCCTCAACCAATCAAACTCAGTGGCAGTGGTATGCTACTGCGGCAAGTTCAGGCTCTTCTACACCTACATTAACAAATTCAAGTGGACAAATTACTTTCGACTCAACAGGAAAACTCGTTGGACTTACACCTCCGCTTGCAATAACGGCAAACTGGAACAACGGCACATCTCAGCAAGTAATCAATTTGCATTTTGGCGATCTAAATACTTTTGACGGTCTTACACAGTTTTCACTGCCGTCTCAAACTTCAAGCCTTACACAAGATGGCTACGCTGGCGGTAGTTTACAAAATATTATTGTCAACCAAAACGGTGTAATCAGCGGTATGTTCTCAAACGGAAAGAGTTACGCTTTAGGCCAAGTTTCACTTGCAACATTTAACAATAACGACGGCTTGTTATCCAGCGGAAATTCTTTGTTTGAGGCAACGGCAAACTCTGGTACACCAATAGTTACGACAGCAGGTACAGGTTCTGCAGGCACTATAATCCCAAGCGAGTTAGAAGAAAGCAATGTAGACTTAGGCACAGAGTTTACAAACATGATTATAGCAGAGCGCGCCTACCAAGCAAACGCAAGGACACTAAGCACATCGGACACAATGCTGCAGTCTTTGCTTAATATTCAGTAATTTAAAGTAACATTGAGGTGTTTTGCACAAAGTAGCTTAATTTTTGTGCAAAACATCCGATTTCTACTTTAGAGGAGGACTTAGCACATGCAAGAGCAACTTGAGTTAACTTTCCAAAATACAATAGCTTTTTATAATGAATTAATAGAAATTACCAAGAAAGAAACAGATTGTTTGACATATATAGCGGTAGATGATTTAGAAACAACCATTAAACACAAAAAAATTATTTTGCAAAAATTAACTGCAAACATAGGGCGTCTTGGTGAATTATTAAAACAAGAGGATAAAGAAAAATTTTCTAATTACATTAACACAATCAAAGAATTAAGCAAAAAGCTTGAGATTCAAAATCAAATAAACGCGCAAATAGCACAACAGCATATAGCTTTTTCGCAATCTATGATAGATCTTTATTTAAGTTTTAAAAAAGTAAACCAAACTTACGATAAAAGAAGTTTGATTAGATACAAAAGCGAAAACAATATAAGAGGTTAGTATGCCTTCGATTTTTGATGCATTAAATATCGGTGCAAGTGGGTTAAATGTTGCCCAAAACGCAATAAATATTACAGGTAACAATGTGGCAAACGCAAACACACCAGGCTACACAGTTGAGTCTCCAACAATCACAGAAAGTTATCCTATCAATACGCCAACAGGACAGTATGGTTTAGGCTCCACTATCCAAACAGTCACTTCTGCACGAAATCAATTACTTGATAATACACTAAACCAGCAATTAAATTCGCAGTCTTATTATCAAACCCTAAACGACAATTTATCCCAAATACAAAATATATTTAATGAAACAAATGGTACCGGTTTAGATACAGCCTTAAATAATTTTTTTAGTTCCTGGCAAACACTATCTTCTAGCCCTGATCTTGCCACAGCAAGAGGGCAGGTTATACAAAGCGGTCAAACGCTTGTGCAAGCGATTCAATCAAGCTACAGCTCGCTTCAACAGCTAAACAGCGGTCTAAATTCTCAAGTAGTTTCAGATGTAAATCAGATTAACACGCTCACAAAAAACATAGCTAATGTTAACAACGAAATAAAATTAGCCTCTCTATCACCCACTCAATCGGCTAATACACTAATTGATCAAAGAAACCAGCTTGTTCAGCAATTGCAAAAAATAGCCAATGTGACAGTTTTAAGCAACACATACTCATCTGGCAATCAAGGTCAGTCAATAGGCACCAATCAAAATGAGATGACTATACTTTTAGGTGGAGTACCTATTGTCTCTGGAATAAATTCTACCAATCTTACCACACAAACATCAAGCGATGGGCAAAATGTAGATGTTGTTTTTAATGGACAGGTAATAACAAATAAAATTACAGGTGGAAGTTTGGGGGCAACAATTCAGCTTGCACACCAAACGAGTCCTTCTAATTCTAGCAATCCTAGCGCCCAAAATACAATTAATTATATGGATACTTTAAATACGCTTGCAAACTCAATCATAAACCAAGTAAATATTTTGCACTCAGGTGGCAGTGGCCTTAGTGCATACACGCAAACCCAAGGCACATATTCACTAACAAGTACATCAAGCGCAGTTTCTCAATCAGAACAAGCAGGTGTAAACTTACCTATAAATAATGGCACACTGAGCGTAAATGTATATGATTCAAACAATAATTTGGTAAACACTGTTTCTATAGCTATAGGTAGCAGTGATTCATTTAGTACAATTTCACAGAAGTTTAACAATGCTTTAAGCCAGTACGGCATTTCAATGAATCTATCAGGAATTTCTCAAGGTAACGTCCAAATTAGATCCAATAATGGTTATCAGTTCTCATTTGCAGGCGATACTTCAAATTTTTTAGCAGCTGCAGGTATAAATACATTTTTTACAGGCACAAATGCTTCAAATATCTCTGTTAACTCAATAATAACAAACGACTTAAGCAAAATTGCAGCAGGAAAATCACTATCTCCTGGCGATAATTCAAACGCTTTAGCCATTGCAAATCTTCAAACACAAAATGTAATGGTCTCAAATACGCAAACAATAAACCAGTATTATGAGTCTTTTATTGGTCAAATTGGCTCAATTGCTCAATCTAACAAGAATATACTAAATTCTCAAAACGCTATGGTGAGTCAAACGCAAAGTTTGGTACAATCCCAAGAAGGTGTATCTTTGGATCAAGAAGCGGCAAATCTTATAAAATATCAAATGGCATATCAGGCATCGGCTCAGTTTATATCAATTGTTAATCAGATGACGCAATCATTAATTAATATGGTACAATAGGAGTTATTATTATGAGAATAACAAATTCTATGCTTTTTAATAACTTTTTATCAAATATTAATAATATTAATACTCAGCTTTACAATACGCAAACTCAAATGGCAACAGGCAAAAGTATAAATAATTTATCAGACAACCCCACAGCACTATCACAAGTAATGTCGATACAAGATATACAAGCACGCTTTACTCAATATACATCAAATATTAATTATGCAAATTCTACTCTGTCAGCGCAAGATACAGCAACACAAAATATCAGTAATTTGTTGCAAAATGCTGGCTCTTTGGTTGTCCAAGCAGCAAATGCTACAAATGACGCAGCAAGCAATACTGCCATAGCTCAGCAACTTGCTGCCGTTGAAGCAGAAATAAAAAATGGTGCAAACACAATGTTTGGTGGCAATTATCTATTTAGTGGTTTTTTAACAAATACTGCACCTGTGCAAAATATTACTCAGCAAGCGGTTATTACCTCATCATCAATAAATGATTTTCAAATAGCTATATCAAAAAATAATGATTTTCAAATAGCTATATCAAAAAATTTTGGTGATCTAAATCAGCTACAAGGCGGTTCATATTCAATTAAGATAGATCAAAATGGGAACCTTACAATACTACAAAATGGGAATTCCATCCCAATAAGCTCAGACGGTATTGATAGAAGTTTTGCTAACGGCAATAAATTATCTACATCAGCAAATGTATTAAATATAATCAACAGTGGCGGCGGCTGGTTTGATACAGGAAGGGGTGTTAAGATTTACATACCGGCAGATGCAAATGGAAATACTGCAACTTTTACCTATACGCCAGGTGGCAATAATGTTTATATGGGTGATAGCAACAATCTCTCCATTGCCTACTCCGATGGTATAACTACACCAATCACAATAACAGCCAAAGATATGCTCTATAAGCAACACCAAACACTGCAGTCAAATAACCAGCTTTTAAACTCTTCTAATAACCCAGCTACAGCTCAAACATTACTAACAGATTTACACCTATCTAATGCTTTGGGTAATGTAGCTTTACAAACAGGGCAAAAAATAGTAATCACAGGTACAGACCATGATGGCAATGTAGTATCTGGAAGTGTTTTTACTGTATCAGCTACTGCAACTGTCTCTCAACTGTTAAATTACATAACAAGCCTTAAAGCAAAGGAGGTTTTACAAAACAACAAGGCTTTAGCGCTTCAAGACGGCTTGCTTGCAACAAGCGCAACAACGCTCAATAGTATTGTAGGACTAAATAGCTCTATTACTATTTCTTTAGCAAATACCGGTACAACAAGTGTAACGCTTAGCGCTGGCTCTACCATTGCAAATGTTTTGTCGTTTTTTAAAAATAACGGCTACAGCGCAACTATTTCACATGGTTTAATACAAATCCAAGATAACACAACAGGTTCAAATAATCTTAGTGTATCAATAAAAACACAATCAAATGGTATTCCTGTTTTTGGCATCTTTACACCTGTAAGCGACGGTGCAGGCGAAGGTTTTGACAGCTCTGTCGTATCTGCAACTATGGATAATGGTCATATCGTTATACAGGATTTGCGTGGAGGCACAAGTAAACTAAACTTAAATATAAATGTTTTTGATCCTAACAATCAAAATACCAACAACATATTTGGCGTTTTCAACACAATTGTTCAAGGTGGTGGTATTAATGTTTTTGACTCATTTGATAACGCACAAGCGGCTATCTTAGGTCAAAGTATAAATCAAATTTCAAACGCTACTGGTTTTATTGGTGGCTCTACACTCACACCAACAGTTTCCGGGTATTATACAGGAAACAACTCTGTGCAGTGGACATTTAGCGTAAACAGTGCAAGCACATCATTAATCTCAAGCCCACATACTATTCTTATTCAAGACTCTAAAGGCAACAGTGTAGGACAAATTACAATGGGCATATTAAGCAGTGCGTCTAATACATTTAAAATAAGCGTAACTGATGCAAATGGCAATACAATATTTACTGCCTCTAAAGCTGTAAATAACATTAACGATATAGCCACATTTTTAAACAATACTTACATTGAACTTCCAGATGGCGTCAATATAAAGCTATCTCCCCAAAAATCACCAGATGGTAGCTATATTATGCCTGTTTTAAACAGTGGTGATTCGTTTTCTGTAAATCTCACCAATATGCTTCAGCAGTCTATTACAAATATACAAAATTCTCTATCACAAGTAGATGCAAACCGCTCTGTAATTGGTGCATATGAGCAGCGCATGCAGCTTGCGCAAACACGTATAAACAATACATCGCTATCAAACTCCCAGACGCTTTCCAACCTTCAAGACGCAAACTACGCTCAAGTAATTAGCAATTACGAACAAGAGATCACAATTATGCAAGCTTTACTACAAAGTTTTGCATAAGTAAATCAATT
>JBFWJP010000055.1:0-7748 GCA_050253135.1 Desulfurella sp.
ATGTTCAATTTGTTTTGCACTATGCTCTAAATCGTTTAATGTAGCAGTTGGTGCACCTGTGCCTTGAACAAATATGACGCCTTGATCTTCTGTTGGGGCTAGCTCAGACTTGCTTGTAATAAATAAAAAGTATGCGCTTGTTAAAACTATAATAATAACAAACACAACAACAGGTTTTGAATCTAAAACAACCTTTAATATTTTTGAGTATAGTTTGCGCAGTCCATCAAACTGCTTATCCAAAAAATGTGCGAAGCCTTTTTTGATTGTTTCTTCTTTTAAAAATTTTGATGAAAGCATAGGTGAAAGTGTCAGTGCAACAATACCAGAAATTATCACATCGCCAGCTAATGTAAAAGCAAATTCTTTAAACAAAGCACCAGTTAAACCGCTCATAAAACCAATAGGCAAAAAAACAGCTACAAGTGTAATTGACATAGCTAAGATTGGCACACCAAGTTCCCTTGCAGCCAAAAGTGATGCTTCAAGGCGGTTTTTGCCTTCGCTTATGTGTCTGTCAACATTTTCAACGACGATTATGGCATCATCAACAACAAGACCTATGGCCAAGACCATTGCAAGCAGGGTTAATAGGTTTATCGTATAGCCCAAAAGAAACATTATAAACATACCACCTACAATGGATAAAGGTATTGCAAAAACTGGTATGATAACGCTTCTGTATGATCCTAAAAATAAAAATATTACAGCAATAACAACAATTAATGTTTCTAAAACAGTTTTTACTACTTCATCTATGGATGTTCTAATGTAGGTTGTTCTATCATAGGCTACTTTCATTTTCATAGCGCTAGGCAGCTGAGATTTCATCGATGGTAGTATCTTGTAAATATTATCCACTACCGTTAGGGGGTTTGCTGTTGGTGTTGTAAATATTCCAAGTACTATGGCTTCTTTGCCGTTAAAAATATTAGTTGCAGAGTAATTGACAGATCCTAATTCTATTTTTGCTATATCTTTTAGACGTATAAGCGTGCCGTTGTAATTTGCAACAACCAAATTTTTGAACTCATTAACCGTATGTAAATCTGTTGCGGTTGAAATATTTATTTGAATGTAGGGACTTTTAGTATAGCCTGTAGCTGAAATATAGTTATTACTTGCAAGCGCTTGATAGACTTGAAGTGGTGTTATGTTGAACTCAGCCATTTTTGTAGGGTTTAGCCAAACGCGCATAGCAAACGTTTTGTTGCCGTAAACCATTACCTGCCCAACACCGTTTACAGCTTGAACCTGAGGCACTATGACGCGGTTTATGTAATCTGTCATCTGTGATGAATTCATACTGTTTGAGGTAAACGACAAATATAAGTATGCAACATTTGTAACACTTGTTTTTGTAATGACGGGTAGCTGGGCTTGTTTTGGCAGTTGGTTTAAAACGGAGTTTACTTGGGCCAATACTTCAGATAAAGCGGCGTTTGGATCGTAATTTAATTTCATATAAACATTTATCGTACTTATGCCTTCTGAACTTGATGAAGTCATGTAGTCTATACCTTCTGCTGAAGCTATTGCGCGCTCAAGCGGTGTTGTGATAAAGCCTTGAACTACTTCTGCACTTGCACCTGGGTATGCTGTTTGGACTGTAATTAGAGTATCTTCTGTTTTTGGGAATTGCCTAACGCCAAGTTCGGTTATTGACCTCAAGCCCAAAAATAGTATTATTAAGCTTAAAACAACTGATAGTACGGGTTTTTTGATAAAAATATCTGTAAACTTCATTTTTAGTCCTTTTCGATAGATTCAATAATAACAGGCGAGCCATTTCTTAGTTTTAGTTGACCCTGTGTTACTACCATTTGGCCGCTTTTTAAGCCTTTTAATACTACGACTTTATTTTCACTGGTTTGACCTAACTGAACATACACAGTATTGGCAATGTATTCATTGCCTTTTTTTGAGACTACATAGACATAATCTCCGTATGGGTTATATGTAATTGCAACTGTTGGCACAACTACCACATTTGGTATTTTTGGCAGTACAATATTTACCTTTACAAACATTCCAGGCTTCAATAAATGTTCATTATTTTCTACTATAGCTCTTACTGTTGCGTTTCTTGAGACATTGTTTATATTGATACTGATTGTTTTTATAGTGCCTTTAATAGTAGTGTTTGGGTCTGCATCAGTGTGAATTTCTACTTCTTGGCCTACTTTAATTTTTTCTAAATCGTTTTGGGGAAGTGTAAAATCAACATAAATAGGATCAATAGTGTATAGCGATACTATTGATTGGCCAGGGTTTACATACTGGCCAACACTTATATGCCTTATGCCTAAAATACCAGAAAATGGGGCTTTTATAGTCATTTTGTCAATTGTAGATTGAGTTTGGGTAATTAAAGCTTTAGTTTGCTTTAGTGCAGATAGCGCTTGGATGTAGGAGGCTTTTGAGGCAGCGTTTTTTTCATAAAGTTCTTTGTATTGATTGTAGTTAAATTCGTCTAAAATTAACTGTGCTTTATACTGCTCTAGCTGGGCTTTTTGTGTAGAATCGTCTAATTTTGCTAGCACCTGGCCTTTTTTTACGGCTTGTCCAGAGTCAAAGTAAATTTTTTCTATTTGACCGCTTATTTGTGTGGTTGCATTTACAGAGTCTATCGATACAGTGTTGCCGATTGATTCTAAGTAAGGCTGCCAGTTTTGTAGTTTTGCATAAGCGACAGTAACATAAGTTTTTGGTATGCCACGCTTCATTTGAGCCTGTTTTATCTTTGCACCCATATAGGCTTTAAAACCAAAAATACCGCCGAAAATTATCAAAAGCACTACAAAAGCTATTAAAAAACGCTTCCACATAAAATCTCCTTTTTGAGCATTTAAAGTTAATCAACCGTATAATTAATACATTTTATGAAAAAAAAGTCAAGGATATTGTTAAATTTGAAATAAAAATTTAATTTTCTATACCAAAGTAAGCTTTTCTTACAATATCGTTTGATTTGAGATCCGATAAATTGCCAGATACTACTACCTTGCCATTGTCTATTACGTAACCCCTTTGTGCAAAGTCCAAAAACGCTATGTTTTGTTCGGCAATAAGGATAGAAAACTGCTCTTTGTTTTGCAGATCGTCTAAAATATTGATTATCGATTTTACAAATTTAGGCGATAGACCATTTGATGGTTCATCTAAAACCACAAGTTTGGGGTTTGACATTAAAAGTTTTGCTATTCCTAGCATTTTTCTTTGGCCACCGCTTAAGCTACCTGCTAGGGCTTTTTTGTGTTTTAGCAAGTCTTGGAAGTATTCATACATTTGTTGTTTTCTTATGTGTGTGATTTTTTTGTCCAAAAAAAATGCTCCTAGCTCAAGATTTTCATCAACTGTAAGGTTTGGGAAAATACCAATTTCGGACATGTAGGCTACACCTAATTTTACCCTTTTGTCGGTTCTTAAATTCGTTATGTATTTGCCTTCAAAATAAATTTTGCCATTATATATTTTTAAAAGTCCCATAATTGCTTTTAAGAGTGTGGTTTTGCCAGCGCCGTTTACGCCGAGCAAAATAACCCTTTCTTTTGGTTTGACATATAAATCAATACCCCATAAAACTTTTAAGATGTTGTAGCCAGACTCAAGCGATTGTACTTCTAATAGCAAAGTTAACCTCCTAAAAACACTTCTACAACTTTTGGGTCGTTTGCTGCCTGATCGATTGTGCCTTCAAAAATTTGCAAACCAGAATCCATCACTACAACCCTTGAAGTAATTTTACGTATAAAGTGCATTAAATGCTCAACAACAATAATTGAAATAGAGTTTTTAGCCAAAGAGATTAAAATTTCTGCAATCCTATCCGTTTCTTCTTTATTAAGACCTGCTGCAATCTCATCTACAAGAAGTAATTTTGGGTTAGTTGCAAGGGCCCTTGCAAGGCCTAATAATTTTTGTTCAGAGGTATTTAAATGCGTTGCCTGCTTGTCTTGAAGTTTTTCTAAACCTACTATTGTAAGTACCTTTTGTACATCATCTTCAACATTGCAGTAGTTTTTATCGATGGTTTTTAAGCTCATTAATCGTCTAAAAAAAGTCCTAAAGCACTGTTTACCTGAATAAAGGGCAGCGACTTCTACATTTTCCCTTACCGTTAAGCCATGAAAGGGTTTTGGTATCTGAAATGTTCTGTTTATACCTAAGTGGGCCAGCTTGTATGGCGGTAGTTTGTCTATGCGTTTTTCTTTAAAGTATATTTTGCCACCATCAGGTTTGTAAATACCAGATATTACATTTATTAGCGTTGTTTTGCCGGAGCCGTTTGGTCCTACAAGGCCCAAGATTTCATTTTCATAGACACTTAAGCTTATTTTATTTAATGCTTTGAGACCGCCAAATTTTTTTTCTATATTTTCTACTCTTAATATTTCTTTATGGGACATATTTTCTTACCTTTTTCAATAAAGATATTACGCCATCTGGTAAAAATAACACAAGTAGTATTATAAGAATCCCGTATATAAGCTGAAAATACTGAGGGGTTGATATTCCTATAAAATTGTACATTCCATACAAAACGACTGTGCCAACCAAAGGCCCAATTAATGTTGAAGCTCCTCCAAAGAGCACAAACACAATAGCAAATATGCTTATATTTAAACTAAATACCGTTTCTGGGTAAAAAACAGATGTGTACCATGCAAAAACACCACCACACAAACCTGCAACAAATGCACTCAAAAGCCAAGCTATTGTGCGTGCAAGCACTACGTTTACACCTGCTACGCTTGCTGTTATGCTGTCTTCTTTTATAGAAAGAAGCGATAAGCCGAACCTTGATTGTCTAAAAAACAATACAAGTACAAGTGAAAAAAACAACACTAAAAGCATTGCGTTATAGCTTGCTGTTGCATCATATACACTTGATAGCATTATACCGTATGGACCTTGCGTGATGTTTTCTAGATGTGGGTTTGAGATTATGTAGTAAATAGCTTGAGAAGCCGCTAGATTTGCTATGGCAAAATATGCCCCAGAAAGCCTCAAAAGCGGTGTTAGAATTATACCTACTACACTCGCTGCCACACCACCTAACAAGATTGCTGGTATTACGCCTACATGTAAAAGCAGAATCAAAATAGACGCGCTGTAAGCACCTGTGCCAAAAAAACCCACATACCCAAAAGGCAAATACCCAGTAAAGCCATAAATGAGGTTTAATCCTTCAGAAAGCGCTATATATAACATTAAATTAAACAATAAAAAGTTATTATTGTAGATTTTTGGTAAAATTGCAAACAAAACTATTGTAACTACAATAAGCAATATACCATTAAAAAGCCTTGCGTTTTTTTTATGCATTTCTCACCCTTTTCCCCAAAAGTCCAGCAGGTTTAACAAGAAGAATCAAGATTAAAATAACATATGGCACTAAATTAGTCCACGATGCTAGGTATGTTTGCATAAACATCATAGCAATCCCATATATAATACCGCCTAATATTGTGCCAATAGGATTTCCCAAAGAGCCAATTACTACGATAGCAAAAGACATAGTGGTAAGTGATGAGCCAATGGATGGATCTATTGATCCTATCATAAATGGAGCTAAAACACCAGCTAAAGCTGCTAAGCTTAAACCGATACCCATTGCAAAAGCAGATATTTTGGATACACTTATACCAACACTTGCAGCTTCCTCTTGGCTAGACATTATAGCTCTTGTAGCATAGCCCATTCTTGTATGATATAGATAATAATAAATAAAACCTATAATGATTAAACTAATAATAGCGCTAATAAGCCATGCAAGTGGTATGGATTGAGATAGAATAGTTACGCTGCCTTGCCCTAAGGTAGAAAATGGAATAGACTTTTGGTTGTTTCCAAAAGCGAATATTGCCAG
Source organism: Desulfurella sp. (assembly GCA_050253135.1). Taxonomy (GTDB): domain Bacteria; phylum Campylobacterota_A; class Desulfurellia; order Desulfurellales; family Desulfurellaceae; genus Desulfurella. Next base: position 5,873 of record JBFWJP010000055.1, read on the forward strand.
TGCTTCTATAACTTGAGCAAAACCAAAAAACAGTATAAAAGATAGCATTTCTGGGTCTTTTGATTTAGACAATCTTGGTACAAATGCGTAATATACAAAAAAACCCACAATCATGAAAACTACTATTTCAATGGGTATTGACCAGAGTGGATTTATATTTAATTTGCTAAATATGAGCCAGGCGCCGAAAGCGCCTAGCATTATAAAATCGCCATGAGCCAAATTAACCATGCGCATGACGCCGAAAATTAAATTTAAACCTATGCCAACAAGTGCAAAAAATATTCCAAATAATACGCCGCTAACTAATGCGTAAAAAAACAACTCCATATTAATTCCCTACATTAAGGTGCTGGATAAATAGGTTTTCCTGTTGCAATATTCATAGGATACACTACATGAAGTGCAAGGCCTGTTTTGGTGGGCTGGAACTGTCCAACAGGCAAAAATTCGCCAATTTGAGCACCTTCATTGTTAATTTTAAATAAGCCGTTTAATGTAAATATTTTTCCAGAAAAACTGTTTATTGCATTTCTGAATGCTAATTGATTGAACTCTTTGCTGGTTGAAAGAGTTTTTTCTATTATTAAGCCAGCATTATACCCAGCTACAGTTAGGAAGTCTACAGGTCTTTTCGTTTCTTGTGTATAGACTTTTTCAAACTCACTCATTGGCATGCCGTAGTTTACTTTGTTATATACTAATAGGGGTGGTGTAGGGTAGGTGTAGGTATACTCGAGTGCTTTTGCGCCCACATTCTTTTCTATTAAAGCAAGCTGCTGTCCAGGAAAAATTGTAAATACCATGTTAAATTTTGCGCCGCTAGCCTGCAAGTTTTGCAAGAATGCTATGTCGTTTGGTGGGTACCCAAATTCTATAAGAGCTTCTGGGTGCGTAGTTTGTATAGTTCTTATGAGAACTGTGTAATTTGATGTATCAGTAGGCACAGCATGGTAATATACAGGTTTAATTTTGGCTGCTTCTAATTTTGCTTTAAGCGTTTCTGCTTGGGATTGGTTAAAATCGTTTGCAGAGTAAATTACGGCTACTTTGTTGATTTTATGTGTAATGAGAAAATCAGCCAAAACTGTTGGCCAAACGCCGCTTGTAGGCAAACTTGTCAATACTAAATATGGGTTTTTAGGAGAGAAGAATTTTGCAGATGTACCTGTTGGGTCAAAAAGCAAAATTTTGTGTTCCTGTGCTATAGGTACTGCAACGGATGTTAGCACTGAGCCAAAATCAGCCACTAAAAGATTGACCTTATCCCTTGTAATTAGTTGATTGTACAATGTAGCAGCCAATGTTGTAGAGCTTTGGTCATCGTAGGCTATTAACTTTACTGGTATTTTCTTTTTAAAAGCCGCTACATATACACCGCCTTGTTTGTTTACCTGATTTGCCCAAAACTCCAAGCCATGATACTGAGATGTTGAGGATGTAGCAAATGGTCCTGAACTAGCATAGAGTGTGCCAATAAGGATCTGCTTTGGAGCCGCTGCTTTTGCTTGAAAAGGTAGCAAAATTATGCCTACTACAAAGGCAAGCAAAACAAAAGTTACATTTTTGAACCAACGCATGGTTCACCTCCCAAGTATAAACTTTAATTAACTTATAAATTAATTTTAGATTTTTGTCAATAAGGTTTGTTTAAAATGAGTTTATTTTTATATAAAAATATCTTATTAAAATATAATTACAATAATGTAATAATCTATATCTTAACTTAATAAATTATAAGTTAATAATATATTGACTTTTATTAAAAAATTTGATAATTATTTCAAAATTATTAAGGAGGATTTATGAGAACTTACAAACGCTATCACCCACTTGTATTGGTACTAGTTATAATACCTATTTTAATTTTATCTTT
>JBFWJP010000056.1:0-7731 GCA_050253135.1 Desulfurella sp.
ATAAAAAATGAAATAAAAATCAATATTAAAGCATGTTAGCTTTGTTTTTCTTCCCCAAAAGCCATTAAATCAAGCGAAAGTGATATTTGCTATATGAGTTTTGTAAAATTAATTTTTCTTTTTTCAAACAGCATTAGTAGCTCAAAAAAGCCTTATAGGCTTTGTATGTCTCGTATAGATCTGCTTTTGATGAAATTTCGTAAGGAGAATGCATTGATATCAATGCAGGCCCGCAATCGATCGTTTCTATATTGTGATTTGCAATATATTTTGCAATAGTGCCACCTCCGCCTTCATCAACTTTACCTAGCTCACCAGTTTGCCATACTACATTGTTATCGTTAAAAATTTTTCTAATTTTTCCTACAAATTCAGCATTGGCATCATTTGCCATATATTTTCCACCATGTCCAGTAAATTTTGTTAATACTACGCCGTTATTGATATATGAGGCATTGTCTTTTTCATGAACTTCTTTATACATAGGGTTAACTGCCCCGTTAACATCGGCAGATAAACATTCAGAGCTTTTAAAGAATGAAATAATGTTTTCAAATGTTGGTTCAATTTTTTTTGCTTTTAAAATTTCAATCACGACTTCAAACAAAAAACTTGATTGCGCCGATGTATTACCCTCTGACCCAATTTCTTCTTTGTCCACCATTAGAATTACTTGTGTTTGTGGAGTCTTTTTTGAATCAAAAAATGCCTTTAGAGAAGTATATGCGCAAATTCTATCATCTTGCCCATATCCCGCAATAAGACTTCTATCGAAACCAGCATCCTTTGCTATAAAAGCAGGCGTTAATGTAATTTCTGCAGATATAAAATCTTCTTCATTAATCCCATAGGTTTCGTTTAGTATTTTTAGAATATTTAATTTAATTTGATCTTTTTCTTCTTTGCTAAAGGGCATTGAGCCTACAATTAAGTTGAGTTTGTCCGCATCAAAAGCTTCTTTTACGACCTTATCATCTATTACTTTTTTCGATAAATGAGGCAGTAAATCAGGTATTACAAATACGGGGTCATCCTCATTTTCTCCGATATTAAACTCTATAATTTTTAGATCGGATTTTACAATGATTCCATGCAAAGCTAGTGGTATATTTAACCACTGATATTTTTTTATACCACCGTAATAGTGTGTATGAAACAAGCACAAATTCGAATCTTCGAAGATTGGGTTTTGCTTTAAATCAATACGGGGTGAATCAATATGGCTAGCAATAAGCCTCATACCGTTTTCTTTTCCAATACGTACAAGCGCAACATTTTTATTTCTATTAATAAAAATTAGCTCTTGTTTTGAGTGTTTTGAAAAAAATTTTTTTACAAAATTTACAGTTTCTCTTTCTGTTTTACATGCATTCAAAAAATTGATATACTCTTTAGCAAACTGAAAAATTTCTTCTTTATTGCCAAACCAGCCATTTTTTTGTTCCCTAAATAATTTCTCTTTTAAATCTTTCATTTAAACCTCCAAGTCCTTATACATTAAATCTCTTATGTTAATAATTTCATCGAAACAACTGTCTATTTTGCATAATTTTTTCTCTTTCGTTTTTCTTAATCTAATCTCTACTTCATTGTTGTTAAAGTTTTTGGAACCTACTATCACACTTATTGGTATGCCCATTAAATCCATATCTTTGAATTTTACACCTGCCCTTTCATCCCTATCATCAAACAAACAGTCGATGTTAGATTTTTGTAGCTGCTCATAAAGTAAATGGCAAAATTTTGTGATTTCTTGGGTTTTATCAAGTTGAACGATCTCTACTTCAAATGGTGCAATGGATATTGGCCAAATTATACCATCATCATCATGATTTTGCTCAACGCACGCTTGTGCGCATCGACCTACACCAATGCCATAGCAACCCATATAAATATACTGCTGTTTTCCCTCTTTATCTAAGTAAGCAACATTCATGGCTTTTGAGTATTTTAGGCCTAATTTAAAAATATGACCTACTTCAATGCCCATGTATTTTTTTAGTTTACCTTTTTTACATTTTGGACAAATTTCACCTTCTTGCGCACTTCTTATATCAAAAAATTCTGCATTAATATCTCTTTTGAAAGAAACATTTTTTAAGTGATAGTTTTCTTGGTTTGCTCCAACGATTATGCTATCAATTTCTTTTAATCTGTCATCAGCGATAATGCGGATAGTTTTATCTAAGCCAATGGGGCCTAAAAAGCCAGCAACTAAACCGAATGCTTCTAGTTCTTTATTGTCTAGAGCAAACAAATCTACGCTTAAAGTTGCATTTTTAGCTTTTGTGAGATTTAGCGTATCGCTTCCTAGAACTACAAAACAAAAGATTTCGCCCTTTTCGTTTTTAAATAGCAGTGATTTTGCAAGTTCGCTTTCATCTACATTCAAAAATTTTGCCACTTCCTCAATAGTTTTTGCAAACGGTGTATGTATTTTTTCGATAGGACCTTCTTGGGATTGTTTTTTACTTACTATACTTGTAGCTTTTTCAACATTTGCTGCATAATCACAAGTATCACACACAAGTATTTCGTCTTCTCCTACATTTGATAATACCATAAATTCTTCGGAATCTTTGCCGCCAATAGCACCGCTGTCTGCTTGAACTATTCTAAAATCCATACCGCATCGTTTAAATATCCTGCAGTAGGCATCGCGCATTTTTTCATAACTTATATCCAATGAAGCAGGATCAGTATCAAAACTATACGCATCCTTCATAATAAACTCTTTTGCCCTCATCAAACCAAATCGAGGTCGTATTTCATCTCTAAATTTTGTTTGAATTTGGTATAAGTTTATGGGTAATTGTCTATAGCTGTTTACATATCTTCTCACAATATCGGATACAACTTCTTCATGCGTTGGACCTATAACAAAATCTCTATCATTTCTGTCCTTAAAACGCAAAAGTTCTTTTCCGTATTCGTTCCATCTACCCGATTCTACCCAAAGCTCGGCTGGCTGGACTGATGGCAATAGTATTTGCTGGGCGCCTTTTGCATCCATTTCTTCTTCAATAATTTTAGAAACCTTTTTGATAACCTTTAGACCTAAAAGCATGTATGTGTACACACCACTTGAAACTTGGCTGATAAAACCAGCCCTTATAAGTAATTCATGGCTATCAATTGTAGCATCTTTGGGTTTTTCTTTTATTGTATAAATAGCGCTTTTGGAAAACAACATCCACACACCCCTTTTTGTTTATCATTATACAAAATGATCATTAAAAAATCAAAACATTAAGATTGAGTATTTAGTTTAGTATATAATTTTGTCACTTATACAAAATTATGGTAAAAAATATGCATTTTTGATACGTCAATAATTAAATTTTTTAAAAATTTGAAATTTTTCTTGACAATTTTATGAGAAATTTTTATAATTTAAATATGAGAAAGTTTTGGTTAATTGTAGCGGTGGTATTTTTTGTTAGTTTTTCAAGAGCTTTTGCGGGTGAAGCTACAGTTGATGACATTTTAAAATCTCTTTCAAATGAAAACAATGCATGTCAAATTCAAAAAGGTTATGCCTCTTGGTATGGACTTTCCGACTCTCTTATGCAAACAGCTAACGGAAGCACATACAACAGCGATGAAATTTTTGCAGCAAGTAAAACATTGCCGTTTGGTAGCAAAATATTAGTAAAGAATCTGTACAACGGTAAAGAGCTGTTTGTTAAAATCGTAGATAGAGGACCTTATGTAAAGGGTCGCATTCTAGACTTATCAAGAGGTGCAGCAAAAGAGCTTGGAATGATTAATGCTGGTGTCGTACCTATAAAGATTTATACTTTAGGGTGCGAATATGCGTTAAACAAGCTGAAAGATATGAATTTTTATTCAAATTCTGAATTAGCTTCAACCGCATCTAATACAACAACACCGCAAAACTAACAAAAATACCCAAAATTAGGGAAGTTAAATAAACTTCCCTAATTGCCTAAAAATATTTTTAAAATTAAATTTGTGGACCTGCATCAATAATAGACTTGTCAATCTCAAAGCCAAAGGATTCAATGTTTTTCTTGAAAGCTAAAGCAAGTTTTTTAAGTTGAGCATCATATGCATCTTTATCTTTCCAGCTTTGCCTAGGATTTAGAATGCTAGATGGTACTTCGGGGCAGATCTTTGGTATGTGTAAGTTAAAAATAGGTAATACTTCATAATCTACATCATTTAATTCGTTATTTAAAATAGCTCTAATTATAGCACGTGTATGTGAAATACTTATGCGTTTTCCAACACCGTATGGACCACCATTTAAACCAGTGTTTACAAGCCAGCAATTTACACTGTGTTTTTGTATCTTTTCGCCCAATAGTTTTGCATAAACAGTAGGTGGCAATACCATAAATGGTGCCCCAAAGCACGTAGAAAATACAGCTGTTGGTTCTTCAACACCCGCTTCTGTGCCAGCTACTTTTGCAGTATAACCGCTAATAAAGTGATACATCGCCTGCTGAGTTGTAAGTTTTGATACGGGCGGTAAAACGCCAAATGCATCGTAAGTTAGCATTATAATATTTTTTGGATGTGGACCTACGCCTTCTTTTAGCGCATTTGGTATATAATTAATAGGATAAGACGCCCTTGTATTTTCTGTGATAGAGTCATCAAATAAATCTACTCTGCGTGATTTTTCGTCTATTACAACATTTTCTAGTATTGTGCCAAACTTTCTTGTGGTCTCATAAATTAGTGGCTCATCATCTTTTGATAGGTTTATGACTTTTGCATAACAGCCACCTTCAAAATTGAATACACCATCATCGCTCCACCCATGTTCATCATCGCCAATTAAAAATCGCTCAGGGTCCGATGATAGCGTGGTCTTACCAGTACCAGATAACCCAAAAAAAATAGCTACATCGCCCCCTTTGCCTAAATTAGCGCTAGCATGCATACTCATTATGCCCTTTAGCGGCATCAAATAGTTCATAACGCTAAAAATTGATTTTTTTATTTCTCCAGAATAACCACTTCCGCCAATCAAGACAATTTTCTTTTCAAAGTTTAGCAGTACAAAAACTTCGCTTCTTGTACCATCTATTTCTGGTATTGCATTAAATTCGGGTGCTGCAATCACCGTAAAACCAGACTCAAAGTTTTCTAATTTTTTAGGATCAAGTTCTCTTATAAACATATTTCTTGTAAACAATGATTGCCATGCAAGTGTAGATATTACCCTTATTGGCAATCTGTAGCGTGGATCTGCACCCGCATAGCCGTCCATTATAAAAAGCTCTTTTTGTTGGAGATAGGATACTGTTTTTTTGTATAGGTTATCAAAATCTTCTGGGCTTATCTCTTGATTTTCCTTTCCCCACCAAATTTGCTGCTTGCTTGGATCTTGTTTTACTATATACTTATCCTTAGGAGACCTACCTGTGTATTTACCGCTTTTTACAACAATAGGACCCAAATGTGCAATAACGCCCTCGTTTCTTTTTAGAATTTCTTCTACTAAGATTGGTGTTGGCAAATTGCGGTAAACCTTTTTTAGGTTTGTAATTTGCAAATCTTTAAGCTGATTCTCTATCATTACTACCTCCACTAATTAAAAGTTAGGTAATTCTATCATATCTTAACTCTTTTGTAAATTATATAATAAAAAGTTTTTTTGCAAGAGTTTGACAAAAAAGCATTAAATAAGTACAATAGTGCTCTAGTTTTGGGAGATCGTCTAACGGTAGGACCGCGGACTCTGGATCCGCTAGTGGAGGTTCGAATCCTCCTCTCCCAGCCATGGCCTCATCGTCTAGCGGTTAGGACGCCGGCCTCTCACGCCGGTAACGGGGGTTCGATTCCCCCTGAGGCTACCAAAATTTTAACTCCACTTTTTTAAAAGGTCTCTTTTTTTAAAAAATTTAGAAGAAATTATATGTGTATGTAAGCAGAAGAATCATTTTTTAGCTTTTTATTTAAACTCTATTTATTTGGTATAAAATTATTTTGTGTTTTTGATAAATTATTAAACCTAAAACCCCGACGACATAAACAGTTCTTCTCTAATTAATGAGGCTAAGTTTGATATTGCTGATTTCGTTGCTTGAAGTTTTGCTGACTCTATTGAATTTATGTCGTTGATGTTTGTATTTGAAGGTGTGCTATAATTTCTAGAACTTGTCAAAGTTTTTTCTGAGATGAGTTTTTTGCCATCTTTCGATACTAATGATAACTTTATTGTGATGGTGCAGCTATACATTGATGCAAACCCACTAGCATTGTAAGCAGTAGGCAGTGCTGAGTAAGATATAATATCAGTTTTTAGTAGTGCTTGAGCATCGGCTTTATTTGAAACTATTTGAATGTTTGGCTCTAGTTTTAAATCATCTATAATAGCATTTTTTAGATACACGCTTATATTTGGCTCATATGTAGAGTTTTTTGGGTTTTCTACATAAACAGTACTTATGTGATCTGGCAGGTAAATGCGGTTTGCACTCAATTGATAGCCACAAGAACTAAGGAAGAAAACCAATATAATAAAAACAAGCCCAAAGCGCAACTTCATAGTATTATTTAAATACTTTTTTCACAAAAAGTCCAGCAAAATTTTTTAACAAGCTAGAAAATCAGTATTTTATCTTAAAAATTAAAAACAAAAATCACATTTTTCAATTGAATAAAAAAAACAATTTGCTAATATAAAGACGATATGATTGCGCAAGATAAAGACTCAAATATCATATTAGCACCTTTAAAAGACACAGATTTTCCGCATGTGCAAATTGTCCAGGCAAGCGCGGGCTCTGGTAAAACACATACTTTAACACAAAGGATTGTGCAGTTTTTATTGTCAAGAAATATATTAAACAACAAAATAAACAACATCATGGCCATAACATTCACGAAAAACGCAACAAATGACATTAAACATAAAGTATTAGAATGGCTAAAGAAAATTTATTTAGATTTGCTCAATGAAGAAGAAAAAAAACAAATAATGCACCTTATAGGTGCTGACAAAAAAGATTTAACAACACTAGCTTCTTACAGTATTGATGAGATTTTAAACAACTACAGTGATCTTGTTTTGACAATTGACAGCTTTATCACAAGGATAATTCGCTCAAGTGCAATTGAGCTTGGTTTAAACCCTGATTTTGAGGTGGATGTTAGCTCAGAGAATATCATTAATTATGCATTTGATGAGTTTTTAGAGGATGTTTCTAACTCTGATTTAGTTGATTTTTTGGATTTGTTAAATGAAAACTCAAGTCAAAATATTGATTTTCAAGTTGTTAAATCAATTAAATCAAAATTGAACTCTTTGCTTGACAAAGAATCTTCGCATAAAGGTTTTTTTAATTTTGAGGAACATTTCATTGATAATCTTAAACTAGATCTAGAACCTGTATTTAATGAAATGCTAAATTTACTAGAGCAACATTCCAATGAGAAAATCCCAGGCAATAGAAGTCTTGATAAGATCAACAAATTAAAAAGTGCTTTAACAGAAAAAGATATATTGGGAGTCTTGGCAAATAGTACAAGTTTTCCATACAAAGACGAATTAGCAAACCAAAAATGGAAAAATTGTCTTGAGAAGATTGATGCAAGACTACATAAAATTGCAAAGATAAAGTATCTACCCTATTTAAAAGTATTTATACATTTTAAAAAACACATCGTCAAAACATACAATATTTTAGGTAAAACATTCTTACCAGATGTAAATAAGCGCATTATTGAATTGTTACAAGAAGGCTATGTTCCAAC
>JBFWJP010000057.1:0-7718 GCA_050253135.1 Desulfurella sp.
TGTAGGGTTTGTTTCTGAAAAAAAATTTATTTCATTCAAATATCTATGGTCAAGCGTAGACAATACATCTTTTAGATGCCCTTTTAATTCTTTAAAATCTATACCTATATATGTCTGGTTAAGTTTTGTGCATCTTACTACAACCTCTACTTTAAAATTGTGGCCGTGTAAATTTTCACATGCACCTAAGTAATTATTTAACCTATGCGCTGCACAAAAGTCACTTTCAACACATATCTCAAACATTTTCACAACCCTCTATGCTTTTAAAATGGTACCCTACAAGACCACTTGGTATTTTTGGATAAAAGTATGTAGATTTTTGTGGAAATGTAAGGTCATGGCTTGTAATTTCAAACAGTGTCTCATATGTTACAGGTTTTAATAAAAATCCTACAACAGCTTCTTTTTTATCAACACTTTTAACTACCTCTTCTTTCGAGTGAGCATAGCCTGATATCTCATTGCTTGCAATGTCTGCATCGCTAAGATTCAGCATACCTTTAAAAACCACATCCTCAAATCTCTTCACATCGAGCTTTTCTATCAAGCCTCCTGTTTTTTTGTTAATGAATTTTAAATAAGTAAATTCACCATCATACATAACTATATCATAATTATAATTATCACCAATCTCAAAGAAATTATAAAGTTTTTGCTTAAATTTATCAATGTCAATTTTTTTAATCAATCTATGTATGGGCATTAATGACAACTCATCCTTTTTATCTACAAAAAATACAAGAGCGTAATCGCTTCCTGGGATTTTTATGCCTATTTGTTTGTAGTGTTCTTTTATAGATAGGCAGGTTTCATATCTATGGTGGCCATCGGCTATTACTAATGTTTGGTTATTAATTGACTGCTTTATATAATCAATGGCAGAAATGTCGTTTATTTTGTAAACTTTATGTAATTTATTTTCAAAATTTACCTCAAAAAGACTTTTTTTAACAGAATTTTTTATAAAATTAGATAACTGCATATTATCGTAAATCATCATTATGGGGCAAAACATAGCATTAGTAGATGTTATAAGCTTAAATCTATCAATCTTTGGACCTTTAAGTGTTTTTTCGTGTGGTTTTATAGAACCACCCAATTCTTCAAGCTTTAATGCACCCAAGAAACCAAACAGCGTCTTTTCTGTCCCATCAACACTGTACTTACAACTGTAAGCATAAAAAGAACAATTTTCGTCAAAAACCAGCTTTTTTTGCAAAATCCAAGTGTTTAATGTATTTTTGGCATTTTCATACTTTTGATCATTCTCGCCTTCTGGCAAAACTATTCTTACTATATTAAACTCATCCTTTGATAACAATTGACGCTTATAGTCGCTATCTATAACATCATATGGGGGACACACAAGCTCATCAATTTTTTTTTCTTTAAAAAAAATCCCTTTAAACGGCTCAACTATAGGCATAAGTCCTCCTAATATCTAATATATCGGCACAATACTTGATAAACTGCATTTAACAAAAAGTTTTTTATCTATTCTAAATAAATTTTTCATATCGCTTACACCATCACAGTTGTAACAATTTTGGTTTGATTTATCTAGTCTTTGGACAAATTTATCTACGCTGTAATAATGAGTAATTTCGCCCTTCGACGTTTTTTTGCTTACAGAAAAGCAACCATTATGCAAACAGTTTGCTGCTATTAAATCCATAGTATTTATGCAGTATACCGAACCTAAAAAATCAAAAAACAAGCCTTTAAGTGTAGATAATGTAACTCTAAGACTGCTGTAGCGGCCAGGCCCAATTGTTGTATATATTACTTTTATATTAGAAATATCCAGTTGTATTTTTTTTAATAAAGTATCAAAAGTCGAAATAATTCTTACAGAGTGTATGGCTTTTTCGATGAAGATGGAATCAATTAATAATTCACCTTCAAAAAAAGCCATACTTAGTGATTCGCAAGAACCGTCAATTGCAAAGGCGATATTGTTACTTTGATTGTGCGCTTGCATCAACATTAACAAATGGGTTAAAATTAATAGGCGGTAGAACAACTGGTGCTAAACCCATCCTAAGGAGTGTACTTTGGACAATTTCTCTAAAATATGGCCAACTATCGACCAATACAGTGGAATCTGCAAATATCTTGAAAATTTCGTCATCCATTGGACCGCCCACTTGGAAGTCTAAAATGTAAGAGGGATTTATTTTAATTAATACTTCATCTGGGTTGTTCTGTAGCGCTACTTTAAAGAAAAACTCTTGAAAAACCCTCACATGATTATCAGCTACAACTTGGTAATAAGCATTTTTGTCAATAAAAACCTTGGATTCCTCCATAGAAACATTAACTTTTTCGTCATTAAAACTGGCTTCAAACTTATAAAGTCTGATATTGTGCAAAACCAGGTTTGTATTGAGTTTTGCAAATCTTTCTTGAACGCTATCTGCCATAGTGCCTCCTAGAATATATCACTTTTTGTTAAATTTTTTAATCCGAACTTAAAAAAATTCACTTTTAACTCTAATGGCTCTTCTTTAACGTTTAGAATAACGCCACTACCGTAATCCTTATGAGTTATAGTATCGCCAATTTTATACCTTTTTAGAGGATTTTTGTTAACTGAACCTATCTCTTTTAAAAATCGAGATGGTATGTAATTGTTGCGAAAATCTGATAAAAAGTAACTTAAGTATAGATTCTTTTTTGCCCTTGTGATGCCTACATACATTATGCGTCTTTCTTCTTCTATAGCAGAATCATGATACAAACTAGGCAATATGCCTTCATTTAGACCTACCATAAAAACATAATCAAATTCTAATCCTTTGGCTGCATGTATTGTCATAAGGCTAACGCTTGAGCTTGCTTTTTCATTCTCATCATCTATGCTTTGGGAATAATCATATAAACTTACACTTTCCATAAAAGATTCAACATCCATATCTTTTGAAAATTCAATTAACTCCCAAAGATTTGATTGACGCAAATCTTCTTTGTAAAAGTTTTTGTTTGAAAACACTTCATCAAAAACAAACTTTAAACACTCGCTAATACTATCAAATTCGAGCTTTTTTTGCAAAATTTTTACAAACTCAGTAAATTTAGCAACTTTGACATATTTTTTTTGCGTAATTTTAGATGAGGCTTCAAAAAGACTCACGTTTAAATCATTTGCCAGATTTTTAATGCTTTCTATTGTCTTTTCGCCAATTCCACCAAAACAACTAATCGAGCGCAAAAAAGATAAATCATCTTTTTCATTATACGCAACTTTTATAAAACTCAAAATGTCTTTAACTTCTTTTTTATCAAAGAATTTGTGAGATCCTATTTTCTTATAGAAAATACCAAACTGCACAAGATACTCTTCAAAAATCCTAGAAAGATTATTATTTCTGTATAAAACAGCCACGCTAGGATGTTGGTTTTCTTTTAAAATTTTTTTTATTTGATCTGCAACAAAGTATGCTTCTTCTCTATTTGTTGAAAATTCTTTGATAATGGGTTCAACGCCAGAAATTTCAGAGTATAGATTTTTGCCTATGCGCATTTTATTGTGTGTAATAATCGTATTTGCAATGTTTAGTATATTTTTTGTTGAACGGTAGTTTTTTTCCAGTTTAATTATTTCACATGGCAAAAAATCATCACTAAATGACAAAATATTATTGATATTTGCACCTCTAAATGCATAAATAGATTGGTCTTCATCACCTACAGCAAACACTAAGTTTTTACCATTATATAGATGCTTAATAAGTTCATACTGTATATTATTAGTATCCTGATACTCATCAATAAGTATAAATTTAAATTGGTTTTGAAATTTAAGTCTCAATTCATCATTTTTTTTGAGTTCATTTGTAAAATTTATTAAAATATTGTCAAAATCAACTGCATTAGCATTAACTAACCTTTCTTCATACATATTGTATATCTTCTCAATTTCCTTGGTAGGAAATTCCATGTTAGCAGAGTTTTTTAATTTTGAAATATAAGACGAAATTTTAGAAGGAGAAAATTTATTTTTATCCAAATTAAGTGACTGAATAATATCTTTAACGAGCATTTCCTGGTCATGTTTGTCATAAATTGTATAATTTTTGCCAATTTTTCTCAAAAATCTCAACGACAAAGCGTGAAATGTACCGATATAAAAATTTTCAATAGATGTATTAATAATATTTACTATCCTTTGTTTCATCTCATCTGCTGCTTTGTTTGTAAAAGTTAAAGCCAAAATTTCATAAGGCTTTGCGAGGTTATTTTTTAGAATGTATGCAATTTTATACGTAAGTGTTTTGGTTTTTCCACTTCCAGCACCTGCAATGATAAGTAAATTTTTATCACATATTTCAACCGCTTTTTTTTGCTGTTCGTTTAATGAATCAAACATTTGTGCTTCCTTGAGATATTCTTCTTAGTATTGATTTTCTTCTAATTATGCCAATAACTTCCATTGTTTCTAAAGATTTTACAACTGGCACTGTATTAATCTCTCTAAAGCCAATTTTATTTAAAAGAGCATACAAACTTTCTTGAGGCAAAACAACAATAAGGTCTGTATTTGCAATATCTGCGGCTAGTAAAAAGTTATTAAGCAAGCTTTCATTAAGAATAGTTTTTAAAACGTGCAATGTAATAATACCGTATAGCTTATTATTTTCATCCAACACGAGGATTTCATTGTACTTTTCATTTGCAAATATGTTATAAATTTCTTTTAGCGTTTCGTTTTTACTAATCGTTAAAAATTTAGTTTCCATAAGCTCTTCAACCCTTATATGCTCTAGAATATTGATTTTGTACTCATCTGCGTGAACTAAAGAGTCAAGTCTTGTATCTACTTGTGCCTCTTCTAAATTTACTTTTCTCGTTAGCAAAAAAGCAATAGCAACGACCCACAAAGCAGGTACAATTAACTCATATCCCCCTGTTATTTCTGCTGTAAGCACAATAGAAGAGATAGGCGTTTTTTCACAGGCCGCTAAAAATGCGGCCATACCTACTACAGCAAAACTCGAAGGGTTTTCTACAATAAAAATACCACTTAATTTCAATAAATTTCCTATACCAACACCAAGAAGTGCACCAATTATGAGCAATGGGGCAAATAAACCAATGGGTGTTCTACTGCCTGCTGATACGGAAGTTGTAAACATCCTTAAAATACCTACCATTAGCAAAAAGAAATAATTTCGTGGATCTGAAAAAGCAGCTTCTAACAAACCATAACCCATCCCAGCACTGGCAGGCAAAAAAATACCAAATAAACCAACAACTAACCCACCTAAAGCAGTTTTTATATAGATAGGATAATTTACCATACTAGTTAAAAGTTTTATGTGTTTAAATAAATAAATAAACAATATAGCTCCAATTGCAATAGCAACTGCAAGCACACTGTATGATAACAATTCTAGCGGCTTATAAAAGTACATAACAGGAACACTAAACATACGTTCCCACCCAAATAGCGAGGAAAATATAGAATATGCTATAATAGAAGAAATTGCACTAGCCATTAAAGCTTCGTACTCAAAATCAGCTTCTTTATAGAGTACCTCTGTTGCAAAAATAGCCGCCCCCATCGGTGCCCTAAAAATCGCACCTATACCTGCAGCAAGCCCGGCTATCATAAGAATTCTTTTTTCTCTATTGCTCAAATTAAATGCATTACCAATAAATACGCCAATAGATGAACCTATTTCTGCTGCTGGACCTTCCCTTCCACCAGCAAACCCGCTGCCCAGTGCAATGGAGCTTGCAAAAAGCTTTATTAAAGAAGATTTTGGTCTAATTGTTACTTTGTGATGAAAGTATTTTATAACTTTATTTACACCACTTTCCTTATCATCAAATACATAAAGTATTAAACCACTAAAAAAACCTCCCAAAACTATTATCATTAAAAACAAAAAAGGCTTAAAAGGTTCATTTTTTAAAGCAAACAAAGGTTTTTCGTTTGTAGGAAACTTAAAAGGAAATCCAGCTACATGATTTAATAGATAAACGCTAAAAAAATTGATCAGTGTATATAAAAAAATTGCGCCAAGTCCACTAAATACACCAAGCAAAACATAAATTAACCATTTTTTTGCTATTTTGCTTTCTAGAATGCTGAAGCTTGATATGCTTTTCATTCAACAGTTACACTTTTTGCCAAGTTTCTCGGTTGGTCTACATCATTTCCTAAAATATTTGCAATATGATAGGCAAACAACTGCAGTGGTACAATATTAACAAAAGCAGAAAAAAAGTATGATACTTTTGGAGATTCTATAAAATCATCTGCAATATCTGAATGCTTTTCTGAGAGCAAGACAACTTTGCCATCTCTGGCTTTTACTTCACTGGCATTTGATATAGTTTTTGAGTAAAAGGGCTCAATGTTAGGTGCTATTACAAATGTCGGCGTATTTTTATCAATTAGTGCAATAGGTCCGTGTTTTAACTCTCCTGCAGGGTAGCCTTCTGCATGTATGTATGAAATTTCTTTTAGTTTTAAAGCTCCTTCTAGCGCAAGTGGGTAAGATAAACCTCTGCCTAAATATATGAAATTTTTGACATGAGAGTATTTTTTTGCAATTTCTTCAACTTTACTGTTTAATCGATTAAACTCACTTTTTAATATTGGTGGGATAGAATTTAATTCTTTTATGTAGTTTTCTACACTCAAGCCTCTTAACTGGGCGATTTTAAGAGCAAGCAAATACAGCATTGCAAGCTGACAAACAAAAGCTTTTGTTGAGGCAACACTTATTTCTGGACCAGCAAGCGTATATAGTACATAATCGCTTAGTCTTGCAATGGTGCTTTCTTGAACATTTACAATCGAAATGGTTTTGATACCTAATTCTTTTGCAAGATTTAAAGACTCTTTGGTATCTGCTGTTTCGCCTGATTGTGAGATTGCAATAAAGACGTTATTGTCTGAAAATATGGGCTTTGAATAGCGAAACTCGGATGCAATTTCTACATTAACGGGCATAGAAAGCAAATTCTCAAAAAAATACTTTGATGTTAAACCTGCATAATAACTTGTACCACAAGCTACAATTGTTATTTTTTTAACATTTTTTAGTAAATCTTCATCAATATCTAACTCAATTTTACCACTTTGCATATGAGCGTAAATAGTGTTTGCTAAAGCCTCATCTTCTTCGCTGATCTCTTTTATCATGAAGTGCTTATAACCACCTTTTTGAGCAGTTTGCAGGTTCCAATCAACGCTTTTTACTAAACGCTCTACCTTATTACCATCGTTGTATATTTCGAAAGTACCATTTTTTTCTAATACTGCAATGTCGTTTTCTTCTAAAACTACAAATCGCTTTGTATGTTCTAAAAATGCACTTAAGTCACTCGCTAAAAACAACTCATCATTTTTCAAACCAATAAGCAAAGGGGACTCTTTTTTCGTGGCGTAAATCTTTTCCTCATTTAAATGAATTAAAGCGATAGCAAAGCTACCCTTTAGTACAGATACTGCTTTTTTGAGAGCTTCAAAAGTAGATAGGGTCTTGCTGTAGTAGTCAATAAGCAAAAGAATAGTTTCTGTGTCAGTAGCAGAGGATTTTTTATAGCCTTCTTTCATTAAAAAATCATCAATCTCCTTGAAGTTTTCTATAATACCATTATGAACAATCGCAAAATCTTTAGTAGCATGAGGATGAGCATTTTATTTGCTTGGTTTACCATGCGTTGCCCATCTAGTATGGCCAATACCAATTGTGCCTTTA
>JBFWJP010000058.1:0-7688 GCA_050253135.1 Desulfurella sp.
ACTCTATAATAAGTAATTTTTCCCGTATAGAAACTGCTTATATAAACAGAATCAAAGTAACGTGATAGGTAGTTTCTGTAATCAAAAGCATTTTTAAAATCAGTAAACGCTCCAACTTGAATTGTAAATTTTTCATTTGCCGCCAATAAATAGTAGTTTGGTGATACAACAGTAATTCTAACAGGTACAACGCCTGCTTGCAACATACCAATCTGTTTTGCAGCTTCATATGACAAATCAAGTATACGCCCTTGTACGAACGGACCTCTATCGTTTATTTTTACAACTGTTGAGCTATTGTTATCTAAATTTGTCACCTTTACATATACATTGAGGGGAAGGGTTCTACTTGCTGCTGTTAGTTTATACATGTCAAATATTTCGCCACTTGCTGTAAGTTGACCCTGAAATTGTGGCCCATACCACGAAGCTAAACCTTCTTCTGTGTAACCTACATTTACTGATTTTAAAGGATGGACTGAAGGAGTCGATCCAATAAATGGTATATACGAACAGCTTTGCATATAAAAACTAACAAACAAAATAACCAAAAGCGATATTTTTTTCATATAATTTGTTTCAATTGCGATTCAATTTTACTAAACTCTTCTTCATAACTTATAGGTTTGAAAATCTCAACATTAACTGTTTTATTTTCTTTTATAGTAATTTTTCCTGGTGGCATAATATTCTCACTACCACCTATTCTTATTGGTATTATAGGTAACTTTAGCTTTTTTGCAAAATATATGCCACCACTTTTAAACTCATTTGTATTTTTTCTTGTACCGTAGGGAAATATTGCAAAAGCAACATTATCTCTTTTTTCTTTTAGTAGTTTTCTTATGCTGAGGGCTGATTTTATAACAGATTCTCTATCGATGCTTAATGCTTGAGCTTTTTTGAGCATATAACCAAAAAAGGGGATTTTGAATAGTTCTTTTTTTGCAAACCAGATAATTTTGGTATCATTAAAACAGTATTCAATGCAAAAAATATCAAAATAACTTTTATGCGTAGCCATAATGACAAAATTTTTTGAATCAATGTGTATCTTATTAGAAATAATTTTTGCTTTGCAAATTTTAATGGTTTTCTCCGAAAACTTTTTCATGGCTATTTTTGTATCTTTTTGCGTAAAATAATAAAAAAATAGATAAAATACTATTCTAATCCATTTTAAAAAGCTAAACATTAATTCTCACAATAAATATAGTTTTTTTTGCGCTCAATACAGTTATTTTACCATTTAAAGCTTCAACGGCTTTTTTTACAATAAAAAGCCCAAGACCCACACCTGATTGTTTTTCAGAAAAGAAAGGCTCGAAAATTATGTTTTTATCATTTAGCGCACAACCGTCATCTTTAACAATAACTATCAATGAATTTTTAAATCGGCTAATCATTAACTCTATGGTTGTTTTTGCTGCTTCAATAGCATTTGTTAATAAATTGGTAATAATGCTTCTAAGTAAATTTTTGTCTGATGTTATTGTTAGGGATTTAACATTTTTCTTAAAAGACACATTGTAAGAAACCAATTTATTCATAATTTCTTTTTCAATTTGATTAATAAGTTCATCTATTTCAATATATTCTTTTTTTGTTGTAACTTTTTTTGCAATAAGCAGTGTATTTGTGACAATCTCATCAATACGTTGTATATTTGTATTTATATTTTTAATAATCTCTTTTTTGTCTTCAACATTATCATCTTCTAATAGAGCAACAAACAATTGAATGCTAGCTAGAGGGTTTCTAATATCATGTGCAATGCTTGCAGCTATTTGCCCAAGCGTGGCGAGTTTTTCTTTCTGCTTATTTTCTTGTTTTAAAGCTTCCAATCTTGTAATATCTTCAAAAACAAGCACAGCTCCTATAATCGTATCTTTATCGTAAACAGAAGAAGCATCAATTTTTAACTTTATGCGCTGTTTAGAAGCATTAACAATATCAATAACCTCACTCATCTTGCAATATTTTACTACATCATCAACATTGTTTGCCTCTATACCAAACAAATCTTTTAGTTTTTTACCTTCAAAATTATCCACATCAAGGATTTTTTTTGCTGCTGGGTTTAGTAAACTGACATTAGTTAAAGTATCTATTGTGCAAACACCATTTGTAATACTGTTTAAAATATTTTCTAAGTACTTTCTGTTATTTTCTAATTTGTCTTCTAAATAAGAAATCTTTTGTTTAAGTAATTCGTGGGATTTTTCAAGGTTTTGAGTTGTTTCTATGAGTTTTTCGAATATATACTCTAAACTTTCTAAATTTTTATTCATTGTAATAATATTTTTAGTTTTTTTGATAGCAAAGAATCTGGGTAATCTTTTTGCAATGTTGACAATTTTTTTTGCGCTAAAGATTTTTGTCCAGTGTTTATTAAGCACAAAGTTTCATAAAAAAGCGCTCTTTCATTGTATCTTTTAATATTTTCTACCTTCTCAAAGTTTTTTAGAGCATTAGAGTAATCTTTTTTATTAAAATAATAAAGGCCGTTTAAAAAGTCAGCTTCATGCGCAAAAGGAGCTTGAAAATTTTTAGAGTCAATAGGTTTGTTTTGAGAGTTTGATTCTATATTAATTTTAACTATTTCTAACTCAGAAAACTGTTTTAGTCGGTTGTCTTTAGATTTTAGACACCTCTCAAAAAATACTCTGGACTTGTTTAAATCACCCTCAATATAAGATAATTTGCCAAAAATCATATTTAGGTAATCTTTGTCTTTGATAGAACCTAAAGTTGCCATTGCACCCTTGACATTACCTTTTTTTATCTCATAATTTGCCTTTATAATATTTAAGCATTCTGAAGCTTTATCCAGCGACTCAAAAGCATAATTGTACTGGTCAAAGAACATAAAGCCTTTAGCTAAATCACAAGAATTCAAGTTTAATTTTAAGTTTTTAGCTAACCTCAGAGCTTCGTACATAGATCTGTCATTTAAATTTTGACCACTTATTTGTGCATATTTATTCAGACTATCTTGAGCTAAACTTTTAAAACCATCTACGGAGTCAACCACTAAGTCTTTGTTTTTTGCATATAGATTAAGCACTTTTAAATATTCTTTTTTGTCATAGTAGATTTTAGCTAACTTGTCAATTGCAAGAGATATAATTTTTTCATTGTTTTTGTATTTATTTACAATACTTTCAAGCTCTCGCTCACTCAATTGATTTCTCAAAACATCAACTTTGATTTTTTCCTCTTCAATTTCTTTATTTGAAGCAAAAATACTTAACGCTTCATTAATTGTGTTTTGAGCCAATTGAGGCTTATTTTGTAAAAGCTCACATTCTGTTTTTGCAATATAAAAATCGGCAGATTTTGTATTTTTAATATATGATAAAGCATTTTCGGCACTTTTGAAATCTTTCATACGGCAAAACACATAAGCAGCTGCAGCTATATACTTTTCATTGTGTTTTAAATTAATATCGTTTAAGTTGATCAAATAAAGCAAGTAAGCTGCCTGCGGGTAATTTTGTTCTAAATAAAAAATATAGGCAGCTTTTAACATGCCGATTTCGTATAAAGGGCTCTCTTTGGTTATTGAAGAATAATAAAGCACAGCTTGATTATATTTTTTAGCCTTGAAAAAATCGTTTCCCAACTCAAACTTGGCTTCGTCTGACCATTTACTGTATGGATACTGCTCAACAATTTTCTTTAATGTATCTATATACCTGCCATCGCCTTGTTTTTTATATATTTGCGCAATTTGGTACAAAATTTTGGCTGGTGCATCAAGTTCTAATGAGTAGCCTAAAATTTCATGGTATGTTTTAATAGCTTTCTCATAATCACCAATTTTTTCATAGCTTAATGCAAGCAAATACATTGCATTCAAAAAAAATGGACTATTTGGGTTGTTTGCTAATTTGCTAAACTCTGCAGTTGCTTGCTTGTAGTTTTCGTGCGAGTATGCATCAAGGCCTGAAAAAAATATATTTTGTGGTGTTGGTTTAGTTTCAACCAAATTCACACTGAATACTGGTTTAACAAACAATGAACTGCTAACATAATTTTCTTTTTTTTTGATTAAATTTTCTTTTGTGATTTTTTTAGGATAAACAATGAGTGCATTTGGCTCTTTTTTAACAAAAAGTTCGTAGCCTTTTTTTGCTCCAATAATAATATCCACATTATTTGAAGAGTTAAAAAGGCTAATAAAATCAAAATAGTTATTGTTTAATTCTTTATAAAATTGTTTATCTGCTTTTTTGTTTAAAATTTGAAGCTTTAAATATCTCTTTTGTGTTTCATGAGTGTATTTGGCATCTATATTTGAAATTACAAAACTATCAACACCATTTATTTTTTTTAAATCAATATTTAGTGCAAAAGCGTATTTATATAATAATAGGAAACAAAAAACTCCTATTAATAGTGCAGCGGGAATTCTTCGCAGAGCTTTCTCACCTCGTGTTTTACATTATTATAAACTTTATCATTTCCGATATTATTTAGCGTATCAGTGATCAATTGGCCAATAATTTCCATTTGCTGTTCTTTCATGCCGCGGGTAGTTAGTGCTGGTGTACCTATTCTTATACCACTTGCTACAAAAGGACTCCTTGTTTCGCCAGGCACTGTATTTTTATTAACGGTAATACCTACTTGGCCTAATGCTTCTTCCGCTTCTTTGCCAGTAATATTCTTGTTTGTCAAATCAACGAGCATCATATGGTTATCTGTACCATCTGAGACAAGCTTAAAGCCACTATCCATAAGCACCTGCGCAAGTTTCTTAGCATTATTTACAATTTGTTTTTGGTATTGTTTAAAATCATCGCTTAAAGCTTCTTTAAAACACACAGCTTTTGCAGCTATTACATGCATTAAAGGCCCGCCTTGAATGCCAGGGAAAATAGTTTTATCAAGAGCTTTGCCAAAAAACTCTTTTGACATAATCATACCGCCTCTTGGGCCTCTTAGTGTCTTGTGTGTAGTCGTTGTAACAAATTCGCAATAAGGGATTGGACTTTGATGTAAACCAGCAGCCACAAGCCCTGCAATATGGGCAATATCGGCTAAAATATACGCTTCTACACTATCTGCAATTTCTCTAAATTTCTTAAAATCAATTTCTCGAGGGTATGCACTTGCACCACAAACAATCATTTTTGGTTTAAACTCATCTACAATCTGAGCTACTTCATCATAATCGATCCTTCCTGTTTCCGGGTTAACGCCATAGCCAAATGTTAAATACAGTTTCCCAGAAAAATTTGCCCTAGAGCCATGCGTTAGGTGTCCGCCGTTTGATAAATCCATACCTAATAACCTATCGCCAGGCTGGAGTGCCGCCATATAAACAGCCATATTGGCCTGTGAACCAGAATGGGGCTGAACATTTACATATTCTGCGCCAAACAGTTGTTTTGCCCTATCTATAGCTAATTGTTCTGCAATATCCACAAACTCACATCCACCGTAATATCTCTTACTTGGGTAGCCTTCTGCGTATTTATTTGTCAAAACTGAGCCTTGCGCTTCTAAAACTGCTCGTGATACAAAATTCTCGCTTGCAATCATCTCAAGGGAAAAGTTTTGCCTTTGCTTTTCTTTTTCTATAGCATCGAAAAGCTCTAAATCGGTCTCTTTTAAAGAGTTTTTTAAATTCATTCTTCACCTTCCGTGTCAATTTTATTTACACGCCTTTGGTGTCTTCCACCTTCAAAAGACGTGTTTAAGAAAATATACACCATTTGTTTTGCTATCTCAACCCCCGTTGTCCTGCCACCAAAAGCCAATATATTAGCATTATTGTGTTTGCGCGCAAATTCAGCTGTGTATGCATCATGACATAGTGCACATCTAACACCACTAAATCGATTTGCGCTCATACTCATTCCCAACCCAGTACCACAGATAAGTATACCAAAATTATCGCTGTTTTGTACTTTTTTTGCCACTTTTTTTGCAAAATCCGGATAATCAACTGAATCTTCATTAAATGTACCCACATCTTCAAATTGATAGTTTAATCCTGCTAAATATTCTTTTATGATTTCTTTCATAGAAAAACCTGCATGATCTGAGCCAATAATTACCATCATGTCTTAAGCTCCCTCCATTACATGTTTAATGTTAATTTTATCTGATATGTTTTTTAATAATTGCTCTAAATTACCAATATTAGTATCTTCAACAATATAAAACTTCTTATTGTGCGTTTTAAAAACAAAATAAGGACCAGTATTTACAATATGATCTGTAGAAACAATAATATCTACACCTTCTTTAACCAAAAATAAAGCGATCTGTATTCCCTTTTTTTCTTTTAGTTCTAAAAAATCATTGTGCTTTTTTTGCACATTTAAAATCTTTTGCTTTGATAAATCGTACTCTATAATTAAAAAAAATTTGCTATTGCTAAAATCCTGTGAAATTTGATTATCACTATTTTGGGGAATGCATATTTTTACAATATTTTTTTCCATTGGCTCGTAGTGAACAATTACATTATCAACATTGGGAAACTTTTCATAGATACGCTTTTCTATTTCTGTAGATAGCCTATGTGCCTCTTCAAAACTTGCTACATCAAACTTTACAATAATCTCTAAAAGCATAAAGCGTCCGCTTTTTCGACCTTTGATTGATGTGATCTCATTTACATGATCAAATTGAGAAATTTCGCGACTTATCGCTTCGATTATTTTTTTATCTATATTAATATCAAGCAGTGCAAGTGTAGAGTTTTTAAACAGTTCAAAGCCAGAATGCAATATCATAACTATAATTATAATAGCTACATACTTATCAATGTTTAAACCGAAAATAGAAAAAACAATACTGCAAATAATTATAAAAATTGAAAATAGATCGCTCTTAATATGTTCTGCATCGGAAACTATACCGCTTGAAGAGTATTTTATGCCAATTTTTTTTTCATAACGACTGTACAAGAACATAAGAGTAATGATTAAAAAAAGTATAAGCGCTGTTAAAACTTGTTTGAAAATGCTAACATGTAAAACCTCGTGTTTTTCAAATAAGCTATATCCAATTTCAAATGCCGTTAATACAATTAGCAAAGATACAAGACTGGAAGCTATATTTTCAAGCTTATATAAACCAAATGGAAATTTATCAGTTTTTATATAAGAAAAAAACATAGCGCTGAATACAATAACGCTAGATAATACATCTAAAGCTGAATGCAAGGCATCTGCTTGAAGAGCAACATTGCCAATCCATTTGCCAAGAAAATATTTTACGATAGTTAAACCCACATTTATAAAAGTCGATGCAATAAGCAATCTATTAATGACTATTCTTGACTGTTTTTTATAATCAATACTAGCTTGATTCATTACTACTTCCGCGCGCTAATAAATTCCTTGCTACCAAAAATTTTTTTAAAAGCTTTTTGTTCATTAATTAATTGAAAGACTATACTTTCTATATCTTTTTTTTCTGCATCAAAAACATCTGCAAGCTCTTCAAGAGAACACGGTCTTATGCTTATCATTTTTATTATGGATTTTTCTAAAAATTCTTTAAAATTTACATTTTTATCCGAAAACGGTTTAATAAGCTCAACATTATAATCTTTTAAAGCCATATAAATATGCATAAGTTCATCGTTTGATAGTTTTTCTATACCTTTAAATGCAGGCGGTCTTTCAATTGTGCCAATTTGTACTTTTTTAGGACTAATATACTCT